>DATHBC010000043.1:0-7450 GCA_035296345.1 Pyrinomonadaceae bacterium
ACGAGCTTGCGCTTTAAGCCTTCTTCCTTCAATTTCGCCAATTTCTCGCGCCCGATAAAATCGCCCTTGTTCAATTTGCAGATCCAGCCCAGGTTGGCTTCGAGCGGCGAGATGTCGTCGCCCAGCTCGTGACCGTAAAGCGACATCGCCGCTTCCAGCCGCAGCGTGTTGCGCGCCGCCAGACCGCAGGGCAGAATGCCGTCCGCCTCGCCGTACCTGCCCCATTCGAGCAGGCTGTTCCAGATTTGCGCGCCGTATTCGGCGGCGGCGTAAACTTCAAAGCCGTCTTCGCCCGTGTAGCCGGTGCGCGAGATTATGGCGTCGACGCCGTCGACTTTGCCGGTCGTGAAATGATAATACCTGATGTCGGAAAGCTCCGTGCCGGTCAGATTTCGCAGGATTTTAACGGCGTCCTTGCCCTGCACGGCAATCTGGCAGTAATCCTTGCTGGCGTTGGTCAGCGTGACAAGCTCGTTTTTTCGGTGCGACGTAATCCAGTCCCAATCCTTGTCGGTGGTCGAAGCGTTGACGACGAGCAGCAGCTTGTCGACGTCAAAGCGATAAACCAGCAAATCGTCGACCACGCCGCCCGTTTCATTCATCAAAGCCGAATACTGCGCCTGCCCGTCAACCAGTTTCGTCACGTCGTTGGTCGTCAGGCGATTGACGAATTCGACGGCGTCCGCGCCTTCGACCCAGAATTCGCCCATGTGCGAGACGTCGAAAAGTCCGGCATTGCCGCGCGTGCGCAGATGTTCTTCGATAACGCCCGCCGCGTATTGCACGGGCATATCCCAGCCGCCAAACTCGACCATTTTTCCGCCGAGCGCGCGATGCGACTCATTGAGCGGCGTTTTCTTCAAGTTTTCCATAGATTTGCTGCAAATAGACCGTAAAGAAAAAACACTAACACCCGACGCCGCAAGCGTCAAGATGCCGTAAATGAGAAAAATTTGTTTGCGGAATTTAAGCGGCTAATAAAGCGGGATGAAAGCGGAAAAGCGAAAGCGTGAAAAAGACGGTTACGGTTTTTCATCAATCGGTCTTTTATCACGCTTTCGTTTTTTTATTTCAATTTCAATCGTTTTCAATAAATCAAGGCTCGGTGACGAGAAACACGTCCCAAGCCCAGCGATTCATTTGCGCGTCCTGCGCGTCTTTGACCTTTGCGCGGTATTTGAACCGGTTGCCGTATTGGTCTGTTTTTCTCGATTCACGATAATCGAGGTCTATCTTTCTTAATCCCAACTCATTGAGCGCGCGCAGCTCGCCCGGCTCTGAAACGCCGTTGTGATTCGCGTCGCGCCACAATCTCAGGCTGTTGAAAATCGCGTCCTGCGCCGAGATAAATCCGTCGCCGTTGCCGCCGAATCCGGCGGTGTCGTATTCCTTCAAAGCATTGAAACCGTTTAGTTCCATGCCTTCGGGCGGAGGCGGCTGCGAACAGGCACTGCCGAACAGCTCGCGCCCGCCGTCAATCACGCCGTTTCCGCTGCGGTCGAGCGCGAGCCACGCATCGTCGCTATTAACAGCCGTCCAGGCGCGTCGCTCCGCCGTGCCGTCGCCGTCCACGTCGAAATTGACGCCGCCTGCCGCGTCGGTCAAAGCAAAGCCGTCGCCGGAAACGTCAATCAGAACCGGCGAGCAGCCGCCGAGTTCCGGCGCGCAGCCGCCAAAGCAGCCGCAGGAAGTTTCGTCATAGCCGCCGAACGTATCGCAGTTGTTAATGAACGCGGAACTGCGCGTGCAATATTCGCCGTTATAAACAAAGCCCGAAGCACAGCCCGACGGATATTGACCGAAGTCCGGCGACCCGCCGCAACCGCCTACAGTCGGCGGGGGATTCGGTGTTGGCGTTGGACTCGGTGTTGGCGTCGGAGTCGGAGCGGGACAAGTTTCATTAACGCTTGACTTATCACAGGCTGTCGGTGCGGTCGGCTGCATATTTCTGGCATCGTTTACGCCACAAGCATCGTTCATTACAGATAATCCGCTGCTTTGGGAACATGCAGTCGCCTGTTCAGTGTAATGTTTAAGTCCCATCGAATGTCCGATTTCATGTAAGGCTTGTTTTAGAAATACTGTATCGTAGCCTGGTTTGTTAGGATTATAAAAAAGAGTTGTAACGCCGGTTTGCTGGTCTGTGAATGCAAAAGAAGTATCGAACACAATTGTGCGCTGTAAAGTATGCCGCCAATACTATCGTTAATCCCGAACTTTGCTGCTCCAAAAGGATTCGATATAATCCCGTTGCGAAATTTTAACTTAGGAGATGTCGCGGCTGGCGGAGTTCCTTGAATAAATTTTACCCCTGAACAGTTTTGTGTATTAGCTGTTTGCCAGCGCTCCAATGCGAGTTTAATCTGATTTATTTGCGTTTCATCTGTAATATTTTCAAAAGAGTAATATACTGTTGCACCTCTCTCCCACTGGGTTCCATGTCTTTGCGGGCAGCCGAAAGTCTGTTGCGCCTGCGTAGTTGATGTGTAAAGCGGTATTAAAACAAATAAAATTCCTAGTAAGATACATAAACTGAGACATGAAAATTTCAAAATTTTATTGGAGGTTGTCGTTTAGCTAGACCTCCTTTACAGCCACGCAAATTAGCGTTGCTGACTGCTTGTATGAAAGATGCTTCACTTTTTATATATTTAAATTCTTCCGGCAGTTCGCCTTTGGTAGTAAGTTTGCTGAATTCGCCGCTTTGTAAACGGAAATCTCCTTGCGGGTTGAAGGCTTTGTAACCGCCGGTGGCGGGAACAAATTTTAAAAACAATAAGTATTGATTATTGACATTCAGCGCCTCAAATGACCTATCCGTTAATTTAATAACGCGCCCGTCTAGTCTAATGATGCCCCCGGGACGAGTAATCTGAATATTGGAGTTAGAGTCAATCGGAGCAGCCGCATTATTTTTTATAACTTCTTTGACGGAAAAATCATATTCCGTGTAAATAAATGACTCATCCTCAGTAAGATGCGACGATTTGGCTGTGACAGAACCAGAAACAGCAGCGTCCGAATTACACGATAAATCATTTAATAATTTTTCAGCGGTGAGAGACAGCGCATCCGGATTGCCGGGGATACTAGGTTCAAAAATAGTTACTTCATTGCCTCGTATCTGGCTTAGTTTTTCACCTTTACGAAAGTCATACTCTTTTTCATATATCTTGCTGTATTCACGTTCCCTTTCCGTGATTTGTCCTCTTCGCACAACAGTTGCTTCATCTTTTTGACCTTGAATTGTAGGCGTTGCAAAGAAGATTCCAAAAACAATCGCGCACACGACTAAAAAAAATCCGAGAACTATTTTCACTACTTTATCTCCTTATTTAATTTGAAAGCGGTGTGAAATTTTGAAAATTAAACTCTGCTAATGTAAGCATCTTTGTAAAGTGCAGAAAACACTCTATGCTAATCGGAATATGTCGTCAAGTAGATTTTTTTCAACAAAAAACCGACGAACCATTGGTGAGCACGGACTCTCGTCGGTGTAGCCAGCCAGACAGTCGCGAGTAGTTTCGTCATATCCGCCGAATCTTTCGCACCGGCTGATGAATGAAAAACTGCGCGTGCAGAGGTTGCCGTTATAAACAAAGCCCGAAGCGCAGCCCGACGGATATTGCCCGAAATCCGGGTTTCCTAAAAAGCTGACACATAAGAACTCCGACAGGTCTGGTCGAACTGGTTTCCTGTGAGAGAACAATAACACTAGCTGCTAAAAGCGAAAGGAAGCCGAAAACGGAGGTGATTAGCAGCAATTTATAAATCATTTTTTCTCCTTAATCAACAGCTTTTTCCATTTCGTTAAGTTTTATCTGAACCGCCTTGACCCCTTGATTTTTATATGCTTTTTGAAGTGTAGCTATGGCGGCGCGATAACCTGAACGAAAACCTTCCTGCCATTTACTGGTTTGGCTTGTATCAACCGGAGGTGAGATAATCTCCGCCGAATCCTGTCCAAGAAACTCTGTTAATGTTGTTCCTTTTTGATTGTAAATAAGTTTCGACTGCTTAACTGCTTCTTTCCAACCAGCCCGACTGCCTGCTATATATTCGGATTGCCGCGCGGTATCATTGCCCCACGAAGAGCCATCGTCAAATTCAACATAATCTATTGACAAAAATAATGCGTCATCCGGCTTAATTAAATTTCTTTCCTCGCTTAGCCTGACGTTGTCAAATTCATTTGGGTGGAATAATTTTGTTCCGAAACGTCTTATTGTCGTTCCTCTATCACCGTTAGATTTGCTGTGGTGTAAAACCACGTATGCCCTAACGTCCTTATTACTAACGTTTTGAACTGAATAATTAATCTCCTGATAATCTTTATTAGAATTATCGACATTGGTAATTGTGATTCGCAAAGGACTGTTATTCTGGTTTACAATCTCAGCAATTACAGGCGGTTGGTTTTTTGTTTTATCGTCAGAAATTTGCGCAAAAACATTTCGTAATAAAAAAACAGCTAAAAAAGCATTCAAGAACATTACAAAAATGAAAGCCGACAAGTAAGCTCTTTTACTTAATTTAAATCTTTTCATATTAACTCCTCTCAGCTTGAAGATTTTTCCTTACTTCTTCCAGTCTCTCTAAAAGTTCGTTATCTCCTTTATCTCGATGAACTTTAAGAAAACTAATTATGCTTTTGTATCCGCTCCGAAATCCACTTTTCCATTTTTCACTTTTGTTTCCGGAGGTTTCCGGCAAAGAAACTTCAAGCTCCGCCAAATTATTTTTCAGCAATGCCGTTAAAGCCGCACTATCACGCTTTTCAACTAATTTTTTTAATTGCTCGACAGCAGCCTCCGCGCCGACACGCCCGCCGGCTATATTCTCTGACTGGCTCTGCGTATCTTTGCCCCAGGAACTGCCGTCTTCAAATTCAACATAATCTATTGACAAAGAAAGAGTTTTATCTGATTTTATGTTTTCGCGTTCGATAAGCAATTCTTCTGTAAAAGTAACAGTCGCTTGAAATAACTTCGCGGGAAAGAAATTAGTAATAATCTTTCCGGTGTTTTTATTAGCTCCTTCAATTACATATCCTCTTACTGATTTATTACCAGTATTTTGAACAGTGAAATTAACTAATTGATAATCCGGAGCAGAGTTATCCACGTTGACTACGGTAATTTGCAAAGGACTGCCGTCCTGACTTACAACTCCGGCAATTATCGGCTGATTTTTCAGCTTCTCATCAGAGCTTTGGGCTAAAACGCTACTCATTAAAAAAACTAACAGGCAAATATTCGACAACATCACAAAACCAAAACCTATCAAATAAGTTTTTTTCTGAATCTTTTGATTTTCATTTGATTTTCCTTTCTTCTTAGAGAAGCATTTTCGGAATTAATCAGAAAGGTCGTTCAGTCTGCGGCTCGTTTGTCGGTCGTAGGCTAAACAACCGTGAATCGTTGTCGGGGTATTGCTCACTTTACTCTCAGTAATATCCGACGTCAACAAAAATTTTCCAGCCCGGCTGCACGGCTCGAATCCGCGCGTTATGTGAGCAATAAACTTTAAATTAATAAACAAAAAAGCGAGCTTTTGTGACGGCTCGCTTTTACTCTTTAATCAATTTCAATCGTCTTTTTTAGATGATTTCTTTTTCTTTTCTTCTTTCGGCGCTTCTTTCGGGACTTTCGAGGAAGCTTCGATTACCTGGCTGCAATAATCGAGCGAGGTCAGGATGGCGGCTTCTTCCATTTTCTCCCGGAAACGGCTTTTATAGGCTTCGAGCCGCGGCACGTATTTGCGGCAGGCGTCGGCGAGAGTGTGGACGGCTTTCGGAAACAGCTTATTGGCGGCGTCTTTTTCGGCGACGTATTCGATGTTGTCAATCGACGATTGCAGGATTTTCGAGATGTCGAAAAGCAAATCGGCTTTCGAGCCTTTCGGCTCGCCCCATTTTTCGAGGTCTTTCTGGTCGCTCTGCCGACCGTCCAGAATCGAAAAACGACGGTCAATCGCTTTCGTCATCACGTCAATCCGCCGGTCGAGCTCCTGCGACTCGCGCACCAGCTCGCCTTCCTGCTCGGTCAGATGGTCGCGCCGCTGCGCGCTCGCGGTCAGCGCCGTACAAAAAACGGCGAGCAGCAGTAAAGTCAGGGAAAAGATGAGCTGTGTTTTCGGGCGGGCGAATTTTGTGTTCGGCATTTTGCGTTTCAGGTTTATTTTCATGGTTTTGTTGGCGATTGCAGTTGTCTTTGCGGCACAACCGTGTCGCTGAAAAGCGGCTCGACGGCTTTGCTGCGCGCGTCGCGCACGACTCTAATCAGCCTGTGCACATAGAAAGCGTATTTGGACGGCATGGCGCGGCGCATTACTTCCAGCCGCGCGGTCTGTTCGCGCAGCGACATTTCCAGTTTTTTCAGATTGTTCTGGACTTTATCGCTTTCTATGTTATTTCTCGATAAAAAACCGAGCGTGTTTTCCAGCAGAATCTGAAAGCCGCCGAGCGTGTTTAAGGCTTCGCGATAATTGTTTTCGCCCGTCAGCGTTTCGGCGTTTTTCAGCCGCGTTTCCATCAGGGTCAGAGCGACCTGCGTAAATTTTTTGATGTTCGGCTCGGCGTCGAGCTGTTGTTTTTCCTCTTTCGAGATGGATTTTATAGGCGGCGGCGCAACGTCCGCTTCTTCGGGCTGAGCCTGTGTCGCCGCCGGAAAACACAGGGCAAAAGCGAGAACGCAAAAGACGAAAAACAGAAATTCAGTATCCTTTGCATTTTTCCGCCTGCCTTTTAAGAAGCCGAAACTTTTAGTGTTTAAGAAACCGAATTTTATAGCCGAAAGAAGCCGTATATTTTCGCCTTTTGCGTTCTCGCTTTTGCCTTTCATCAGTTTTTCCCCTTTTTTCCGTTTTCCTTGATTTGTTTTTGCAGCGCGGGCAGCCGCAAATTTACTTTGTCTATTTCAATCTGATTCGCCTGCGCGTCCGCCAGTTTTAGAAACTGCTGGTAATTTGCCATCGCGTCCAGGTATTCTCCCAGAGAATCGTGCGAAATGGCAAGAAAATAATACGCGATTGCCAAATCCGGCTTTTTCTCCGCCAGCCACTGATATTCGTATTTGGCTTCGTTGTAACGCTTAAGCTGAAAAAGCGCCGTCGCCAGATTGGCGCGCGCCGTAAAATTGTCGGGCGCGATGCCGACGATTCTGCGCAGTAGTACGGCGGCGTTTTCAAATTGTTTCGCCTGCACCAGCGCCGCGCCGTAGCCGACGGCGTGATTGACGTTGCCCGGCTCGGCTTCCGCCGCGCGCCGGCAGTATTCGAGCGATTTTGCCGGATTCGAAGCCCGCGTCAAGCTGCATAAACGTCCCAATATTACCGCGTTTTTCTGGTCTTTTTCCAGTTGTTTTTCGAGACCGCCGACATCGGTCGAGCCTTTTGCCGTAATCGACTCTTTCAAAGCGGCGACTTCCGGGTTCGCGACACCCGTTTCGTC
>DATHBC010000044.1:0-2301 GCA_035296345.1 Pyrinomonadaceae bacterium
AAGCAAAATTATTCTGTCTCATTTGCCGATACCACTCAGCCAAAGCATTCCGCGTTTCGGGAGACTTTGCTGCAAACTCGTTTAAACGTTTGCGGGTGATAACGTGCATACTTAAAACCCTTTAACAACGCCGTCGCGCCCGAAGCCAATTTCTTTTTTATCTGCTAATTACAAAAATTTTCGTGTTATGTCGGATACGCAACAGACAAATCCGGCACTTTACGGTCAGAATAAATTCGTTCTTCATAACACGAATCTGTTTTCCCAGAACTCTTTTGTGTTAACGATGTAATTTTACGGCGGTTTCAAAGTAAAATTACGAGGCTTCCCTGTTACAAAGACGAAAATTCGGTATGGCGAGAGTGACGTAACGCTGGTTATGCAGCGCGCACGAAATGTATGTCGAATACATTAAATTCACGTCTCTCGATTCGGAACAGGCTGCTTTCGGTTTTGCCTGCCGAAGAGATTGACTTGCTCAAACCAAATCTGGAACTGCTGTCACTCGCGCCCGGCGATATTCTCTACCAGGCTGGCGACGCGATTCGCCACGTCTATTTTCCGAATACCGGAATGGTTTCTCTGCTCGCCGTAACCGAACAGGGACAAACCGTCGAAGTCGGATATACCGGCGTCGAAGGAATAGTCGGATTGCCGTGCATTCTCGGTCAACAGGAAATGGCGTATCAGGCGATGGTCCAGGTTAATTCAGACTGCTTTCGCGTCGATGCCAGAGTAATCAAGAGCCTGTTCGAGAAAAACGGCACGTTTCACGACGTCGTGCTGCGCTACGTTTACGTCATCCTCAAACAAATTTCGCAAACCTGCGTCTGCAATCATTTTCACACGATTGAAGCGCGGCTTTGCCGCTGGCTGACGGTCATGTGCGAGCGCTCGAACAATAAACAACTGTCGCTGACGCAGGAATTTCTGTCGCAGATGCTCGGCGTCCAGCGCACCAGCGTCGGAATGATTGCCAACTCGATGCAGGCGAGCGGCGTTATCCGGTACAGTCGCGGCAAAATCGAAATCGTCGATTTTGAGCGCCTGAAACAATCCGCCTGCGAATGCTATTTTATCGTCAGAGACGAATACGAAAAATTTCTGCACGATAAAAATTTTACGGATATGTCGGGCGGCTAGGAACGGGCAGACGGTGAGCGCTCCGATGTAAAGAGCGGCAAAATCTTTAAAAGCATGCTCCGCTCATCCGCTCGGCAAGCCGTCAATCTTTTCAATCGACAAAGCGAACAAAAAAGGGGATTTCGTGAAAGATTCAGCTCATAAAACTTCACCGAAGAAAAGAATTCTCTGCGTCGAGGACGACAGAGATACGTGCGACCTTTTAAGCGTCTTGTTTTCCGAGTACGAAGTCGTCTTCGCAGCCAGCTTGCAGGAAGCCTTTGCTTTGATTGAAAATCAGCATTTCGATTTATACGTGCTCGACAACTGGCTGCCGGACGGCTCGGGCATCGAAGTCTGCCGGAGAATTCACGAGCTTAAGCCGGAGGTGCCGATAATTTTCACCTCGGCGGTCGGGCAAAAGTCCGAGATAAAAAAAGCTCTCGACGCGGGCGCGCGCGAATATCTCGTCAAACCTTACGAACCGGAAAACCTGCAAAAAATTGTCAAAGAACTGATAGCCGAAACCGCTGTCTAATCTCAGGAGACTCTTTTATTTTTCGCTTTCAGACGAAGCTGCAAAAGCTCTCTGTAATCTTTGGATTTTTTATTAAAACTTCGCGTTCGCGAACACATTCCCGCGCCCGATAATTCGTTTTTTTGCCTTGAGGCGTAAACCAGATACTTATTTCCTTTAGTAAAAAGAAAACTGCCGCACGAGAGAGGTTTTCCATATTCGTATTGAACAAGCGTGATTTCGCCGCCGTCGTCAATACCTTTAAAACCCGTCTCGATTTCGAATTTAACGAGATAACGCTTTTCCGTATTGATTTTTCGCTGTTGTGAACCGGGCGAAACGCCTGCAATTTCAGCCGGAACGTAACTCGTATCCTGCATAATTTCAATTACACGCCCTGAAAAAATCGCATCCGTTTTCTCGATTTCGGCTTGATGCCCGACGGGCACACAGACGCACGAATAGGCTATTTCGGTCGCCGTCAATGAAAAACCAAAGAGCAGGCAGATTTGAAAAATAATCTTCATTTTCTCTATCCGGCAAAGCTTTCGATATACCTGCGCGTAATGTCTTTCAATTCGCCGTACGACGGTATGACGTACAAAATCGGCTGCATGTCCGAATAATCGTAAGGCGTATTGATAACCGCCTTTAAATCGAAC
>DATHBC010000045.1:0-1893 GCA_035296345.1 Pyrinomonadaceae bacterium
CACAATGTCCCGATGCTCGTCCGCGCCCTGGAAGAAGCGAAAAAGGTCGATAACGGTCCGGTTATCGTTCACGCGCTGACCACGAAAGGCAAAGGCTTTCCGAATCCCGAAAAAAACTATTACGCCTATCACGCGACCGGACCTTATGACGCGAAAACCGGCAAGCTGGTTAAATCGAATAAGCCCGCGCCGCCGACCTACACGGACATTTTCGGGCTGACGATGTGCGAATTGATGGCGGAAGACGAATCAATCATCGCGCTGACGGCGGCAATGCCGGACGGCACGGGCGTCGATAAAATTCTGGAAAAACATCCCGAACGCTCTTTCGACGTCGGCATCGCCGAACAGCACGCCGTCACGTTCTGCGCGGGAATGGCTTGCGAGGGCTTAAAGCCTGTGGCGGCGATTTATTCGACCTTTTTGCAGCGGGGTTTTGACCAGATTATCCACGACGTCTGCCTGCAAAATCTGAACGTCACGTTTGCGATGGACAGAGCCGGTATCGTCGGCGCGGATGGTCCGACGCATCACGGCTTGCTCGATATTGCTTACTTGCGCGGCTATCCGAACATCGTTTTGATGGCTCCGAAAGACGAAGCCGAAATGCGCGATATGATTTTGACGGCGATTGAGCATCCCGCGCCCGCCGCGCTTCGTTATCCGCGCGGAAACGGTTTCGGCGTCGATATTTCCGCCGCGCCGAAGCTGCTGGAAATCGGGAAAGCCGAGATTCTGCGCGACGGCGGCGAGATTGCCGTTTTAGCTTACGGCTCGATGGTTTATCCTTCGGTCGAAGCGTCGAAAAATCTGGAAAAAGACGGCATCGAGACGACCGTCGTCAACGCGCGCTACGTCAAGCCGCTGGACGCCGAGTTGATTCTCGCGCTGGCACAGTCGAAACGCCTTATCGTCACGGTCGAAGAAGCTTATCTGGCGGGCGGTTTCGGTTCAGCCGTGATGGAGCTTCTGGAAGAAAACGGCATGCTCGACACGGTGAAAATCGTTCGGATGGGCGTGCCCGACCGCATCGTGACGCACGGCGACGCGAAGCTTCTGCTGGCGAAATACGGTCTGGACGCCGACGGCATCTACAATAAAGTGAAGGAAACCATAGACATTCTGGAACAACGCCGCGCCGGAAAAAAACGTCTGAAAACGTTAACTTAATTGCATTTATCATTTAACATTTATCATTTACCGGTTTTTGTCGTTCGATGATTGAATGAATATAAATTGAATGAAATATAAAATGATAAATGTCCAATGATAAATGTTAAATGTAAAGATTTATGAACAATAATAAAAACAGTCATTTTCTTTTTGTCATGGCGGGTTTATTTCTGCTCGCCGTCATTATCGGCGCTTGCGGCGGCGGCGGGACGGGCAATAATGCCCGCAGCAACGGCTCTACGCCCCGGGCGAACAATAACCAGGGCGCTCAGCCCAATTACGCGACCGCTCCGGCAGGAGCCAGCCCGGCGCATTTCAAGGGCGGGCAGGCGGCAAAGGTCGTCATCGAAGAGTTTGCCGATTACCAGTGCCCGACGTGCGCGACGCTGCACCCGGTCGTGCAGCAGATTCAAGCCGCTTTCGGCGACCGCGTGAAAATAATTTTCCGCAATTATCCCTTGACGCAGGTACATCCGAAGGCTTATGATGCGGCGGTCGCGGCGGAAGCCGGCGGAATGCAGGGAAAATTCTGGGAGATGCAAAACCAGCTTTTTACAAATCAGCAGTTCTGGTCGACCGCCTCCGACCACCGGAAACTTTTTGAAGATTACGCGCAGAAAATCGGGCTGGACATCGAAAGATTCCGCAACGATATGGCGGGAATAGCTGCTAAAGACAGAGTCGATAAGGATTTGCAGCGCGCAAAAGGGCTCGGCGTCG
>DATHBC010000046.1:0-3081 GCA_035296345.1 Pyrinomonadaceae bacterium
TGTGAATCAAGAGTAGAAATAAGTAGATTGTTTCCTTTGCGCTCTTTGCGCCTTTGCGGGATAAATCGTTTCCCGCAAAGGCGCAAAGAACGCAAAGATAAGGCTTATTCATTCGTCTGATTTTCTACTCTTGATTCACATAAAATCTATTAACATCTATGGAGGCTGATTATTATGGCTAATGATTTACCGGGCGATGCCGCCGGATTGATTGCCGAGGCGGAAAATTTTATCAGCGTGACGACCGCCAGTCCCGCGCATTTCGGCTTGACGGCGGCGCAGATTGCCGATTTGACGAACAAAACCGGAACGGCGACCAACACGCTGAGCGACCGCAACAGCGCCGAAAACGCTTTTCGCGTGGCGGTCGTGAAGCTCAGAAACACGCTTAAGGAATTGGAAAAGCTCCTGCGCCAACTGCGTCAAATCGTGCAGGCGAATCCGGCGACGACCGCCGAAGACCGCGCCGCGCTGCGCCTGGCGACGGGCGAGAGCAAAGGCGGCGGAAACGTCGGCGACGCGCTGAAACTTGCGCCGCTTCTGCTGGTCGAGCCGGCGGGCGTGCATATTCATCGCGTCAGGTTTTTTATGCCGAGCGAAGCGTCCGGCTCGACAAAAAAGCCGCCGGGCGTTTTGGGCGCGAAGATTTTTATGAAAATCGACGGCGCGGCTGCGACCGATTTAAAGGAATACCAGATGATTGCGCTGGACACGAAATCGCCGTATGAATACGCCCACAGCGCGGCTAACGCCGGAAAAACCGCGCATTACGTCGCCGTCTGGACGACCAAAGACGAGGAAGACAGCCCGCAGTCCGAGGTGTTTTCGCTGGTCATTACTTAAAAAAACACGGAAGAATAAAGGAAAAGACCGAGCGCTTAAAACACTCGGTCTTTCTCCTTTACTTTGCGTTTCGCTTACTTTCCTTTCCGTTCGGAATCGAGCTCGCCGTAGATGGTGACGGTGAGTTTGTTAATACCGGCAATACTGCCATATTCGCCGCTGACCGATTCCAGCTTCCACGTCAGCCGCTCGTCTTCCGTAGTGGACGAAGCAAAAGCGCTCTGGACGGCTTGGTCGAGAGCTTCCTGAAAATTTCCGTTGCCGGATGTTCCTTCAAATGTATTAGCCATTAGTTTTTATCTCCTTTTTCGCATAGCTGCGGGGGAATTAATTTGTCCTGCAACTGTATATGTATGAAAGCGCAAAAATATTACAAAATATTTTATTCTTCGGCTGAAGGCGGAGATTTTAATGGACAAATTCGAGCTGATGCTTCGAGTAAACCAGCTCGGCGACGACCGCCTGAAACGAGGAGATTTCCGCGCGGTCTTTCAGCGAGCGCTCGCGCAGGATTTCCCAGTCTTCTCCGGGCACGTTTTTGAAAGCTTCGACAATCTGCGGGTCGAACTGCGTTCCGGCGCAGCGTTCCAGCTCGCGCAGGGCGTCTTTAAACGAGCGACCGCGACGATAGACGCGATGCGAAATCATGGCGTCGAAAGCGTCCGCGACGGCGAAAATCCGCGCCGCCAAATCTATCTCCTCGCCGCGCAGCTTCAGCGGATAGCCGGTTCCGTCCCATCTTTCGTGATGCTGCGCGACGACGCGCGCCGCGCCTTCCAGAAAAGGAATGCTGCGCAGAATCCTCTGACCATAAATCGGATGCAGGCGCATTTTGTGCCATTCCTCGTCGGTCAGTTTCGAGGGCTTTCGCAAAACCGCGTCCGGCACGCCGATTTTCCCGATGTCGTGAAGCAGCGCGCCGAGCTCCAGATTGCGCAGCGCGTTTTTGTCCAGACCAAGCTCGTAACCGAGCCTGAGCGAGAAGGTGACGACTCTTTCCGAATGTCCGTGCGTTTCGACGTCGCGCGTTTCCAGCGCCTGCACCAGCGCCTTGAGCGTGACGCGATAGGAATTTTCCACTTCCTCGACCACTTTATCCAGTTCGGCTGTGCGCCGCGCGACCAGCTCTTCCAGGTGCGCCTGATAATTTTCCTTCAGGCATTTCAGCTCGTAATGCTCGGCGGCGCGCTGGACGACGGCGAGAATCTGCTCGGCTTCGAAGGGCTTGGTCAGGTAATCAAACGCGCCGGCGCGCAGGGCGCTGACGGCATATTCCGCCGAAAGCTTGCCGCTAAACAAAACTATCACCGAATGCGGCGAGACGTTTTTGATATACGGAATCATCTCGACGCCGCTCAATTTCGGCAAAACGATGTCGCTCAGGATGACGGCGTAACGCTTCTCGTGAATTTTTTGCAGCGCGGCTTCGGCGCTGCCGGCTTCTTCGACCTGCGCGTAATACTGCTTTAAAAAACTGACCAGAAACTGCCGCGTCGTCGGCGCGTCGTCGACTATCAGAATGTTTTTCTCGGGTTTGATTTCGTCGAACATAGGACTGTTGAATGCGGGAAGAACGGTTTTTCGACCTCAAAAGACGGCGTTTCGCAAATTCGGCTGGACGGGTTCGAAGTTATTTTACAAAACAACTGGCAAACAAAATTTAACACATTAACCGCAGCATTGGCAATAAATTTTATTCGGCGGCTGGAAAAGAAACAGGCGCGGGTTGACGCGCGCGGGCAAAAAATTCTATATTCAAAGTTCGCGCCGGGGTGGCGAAATTGGTATACGCACTAGATTCGAGAAGGACGAGGTTCGCTCTTTTGGAAAGTGCGGAAATAGGTTAGATTTGATATAGTTGATTTATGCCAGAGTGGCGGAATGGCAGACGCGGCGGACTCAAAATCCGTTGCCCGCAAGGGCGTGTGGGTTCAAGTCCCTCCTCTGGTACTTAGTTTTTTATTCCTTCCTGCAAATGTCTCGGTCTGGGAGTGACAATTCGGGCATAGAAGCCTCAGATTTTCTATTCTGTGGTCGAGATTATCGCCGTTAACATGGTCTAGTTGTAAAGAGATTGGTTTTCCTTTCCATTGAGTTATACCGCAATCTTCTCCGTAACACTTAGCCTCTAAAATTCTCTCTCGCAGCAATCGTATTTTTAATCGAGCGATATTGGTATAGGCGGAATTTTCGACAAGAATTTCCGATAGAGGAATAAACTTGATGTGGTTATAACCA
>DATHBC010000047.1:0-2210 GCA_035296345.1 Pyrinomonadaceae bacterium
GCTCAGAATCAGGACGTTCACGGTTTTCTCGTAAAGCCCGCTAATTTCGACGCGAATAAAAAATATCCGCTGCTGGTTCTGATTCACGGCGGACCGCAGGGCGCGTGGAACAACAATTGGAGCTGGCGCTGGAACCCGCAGCTTTTCGCCAACGCCGGTTACGTCGTTTTCCTGCCGAACCCGCGCGGCTCGACCGGCTACGGGCAGAAATTCGTCAACGAAATTTCCGGCGACTGGGGCGGCAAAGCCTACACGGACATTATGAACGGCGTCGCGGAAGTTCTGAAACGCAATCCGTATCTCGATAAAAACCGTATCGGCGCGGCTGGCGCGAGCTACGGCGGTTATATGGTCAACTGGATTCTCGGACACAACAACGACCCGCGTTTTCGCTTTAAAGCGATGCACTCGCACGCCGGCGTTTACAACCTGGAAAGCATGGCGGGCGCGACCGAGGAATTATGGTTCGTCAATTACGAATTTAAGGGAATGCCGTGGGAAAATCCGGCTATGTACGCGCGCTGGTCGCCGCATCGCTTTGCCAGAAATTTCAACACGCCGACGCTCGTCACGCACGGCGAGCTCGATTACCGCGTGCCCATCGGCGAGGGCTTGCAGCTTTATACCGCCCTGCAGCGGCGCGGCGTCGAATCGAAGCTCGTCTATTTCCCGGACGAAGGACACTGGATTCTGAAACCGCAAAATTCGCAGTTCTGGTATACACAGGTGTTCGATTGGTTCGGCAAACATTTGAAACCGTAAAGAGATATAATGGTAAACGGTAAGCGGTAAGCGGTAAGTGGTAAGTTGCAATTAAAACGTAATGAACTTACCACTTACCGTTTACCGCTTACCACTTTTAATTGGTTTATGAAATTCCAGAAACTTTATCTTTTCGCGTTCCTCGTTCCGCTTTTTGTTTTACCGCTCTCCGCTCAAACAAAAAATTTCAACCGCGCGCGCACTTACGACGTTCTGCATTACACGATACGCACTAATTTCGACCGCTCGAACAAAAAGGTTTCCGGCGAGACGTCCATCCGTTTCAAACCGCTCAAAGCCAATTTTACGAGCGTCGAGCTGGACGCGGTCGGCTTGAAATACGATTTTGTGAGGCTCGAAAATTCCGGCAAAAATCTCGAATATCGTCAGCAGGGCGAAAAACTGGTCGTCACGCTCGACCGGGCTTACGCGCCGAAAGATTCGATTTCGATTCGCGTCGGTTATTCGTGCCAGCCGAAAAAAGGCGTATATTTCGTCGAAGCTCTCCGCGAGAAAAACAAAATCATCCGCGACGCGCAAATCTGGACGCAGGGCGAGCCGGAAGAAGCCCGTCACTGGTTTCCGTCCTACGATTTTCCCGACGATAAAGCGACGACCGAGCAGTTTCTGACGGTCGAAGCGAGCGAAACGGCAATCGCCAACGGCGAGCTGGTCGAAACGCTGGAAAATGCGAACGGCACGAAAACTTTTCACTATAAAATGAACGTTCCGCATGCGGTTTATCTGACCTCGTTTGTCGTCGGCAAATACTCGCGCATCGGCGATTTTTACAAAAACATTCCGCTCGGTTTCTATGTTTATCCCGGACGCGAGGCGACGGCGCGCAAGGCTTTCGGCAAGACGAAAGACATGATGCGGATTTATGAAAATCTGACCGGCTTGGCTTTTCCCTTCGCCAAATACGACCAGACGGTCGTCGCCGGTTTTCAGTTCGGCGGAATGGAAAACATCACCGCGACGACGCACGCCGACACGGAAATTTTCGCCGTCGATTATCTGCCCGGCGAAACCGAAGACCTCGTTTCGCACGAGCTGGCGCATTCGTGGTTCGGCAATCTGGTGACCTGCCGCAACTGGGCTGAGCTTTGGCTGAATGAAGGTTTCGCGACATTTATGGAAGCGGCTTATCGCGAAAGAGCCTACGGTCGCTCGGATTACCTGCGAAAAATAAAAGAAGATGCCGTGCAGTTTATTACCGAAGAAGCCGTCAATAGAAATCGTCACGCGCTTTTCAACCAATCGGCGCGTCCCGACGATTCGATTTTCAGCACGACCAATTACCAGAAAGGCGCGGCGGTCGTCCACACTCTGCGCGAGGAAATCGGCGAACAGGCTTTCTGGAAAGCGATAAACGTTTATCTGAACCGCCACAAGCTCGCCAACGTCGAAACGCCCGATTTGCAGAAAGCGATGGAAGAAGCTTCCGG
>DATHBC010000048.1:0-7745 GCA_035296345.1 Pyrinomonadaceae bacterium
GACCGACGCGGCGAAAATCTGGTATCGCGCGTTGACGGTCTATATGACTTCGGGCACGAATTTCGCGGGCGCGAGAACGGCGATGCAGAATGCGGCGACCGACCTTTTCGGCTCAGCCAGCGCGCAGTACAACACGGTTGCCACGGCATGGTGCGCCGTCGGCGTCGGAACCTGCCCGAGCGGCACGCCGACCCCGACACCGACGCCGGGCGGAAGCTGCACGACCGAGCTGCTCACCAACGGCGGTTTCGAAGGCAGCGCGAGCCCCTGGGTCGGCTCAGGCACGGGCTACTTCTACGTTGCCAACGGCAATTACCCGCAGGCGGGAACCGGCTACATCTATTTCGGCGTCAACAACAGCGTTTCGGGACAATCGTACCAGCAGGTGACGATTCCTTCGACGGCGTGCGGAACCTTCACGTTCTGGCTCAACGTCACGTCGAGCGAGACGACCACGACGACGCAATACGATAAAATGTTTGTCGAAGTCCGCAATACGGCTGGAACGCTGCTGGCAACCCCGGCAACTTACAGCAACCTGAACAAAGCCTCAGCCGGTGTTTACTCGCAGAAAACGCTGAACCTGTCGGCTTACAAAGGTCAGACCGTGCGGATTCAATTCCGCTCGACGACCGACAGCTCGGTGACGACGACTTTCCGCGTGGACAGCGCATCGCTGAAATAATCGTTCAATCGAATGATAAAAAAGAAAAGGAACGGCTAATTAGTCGTTCCTTTTTTATTTTGAGATTGATGCTTTTCGGCAAAACGAAACATTTCATTATAAGGGACAGTTCGCCTTTGCTTTGCCGCCCGTTGCTCCGAGTTTGACGATGCGGTTTTCCAGTTTCGGCGCAATCGTTTTATTCGGCGCGGACGTAATCGCTTTTTCCAGAACTTCCGAATCTTTCGGCGCGACTTCGGCTTTCGTCAGGACTTTCGCCTGCTGGAACATCGTGTAGCCGTCGCCGCCGCGCGTGACCAGAAAATCCGAAGTCGCCAGCGTGTAATTTTTCTTTTCGTCGACGGGCTTGCCGCCGACCAGAATCTCTGTGACGCGGCTGCCCGCCGGTTTCGAGACATCGAATTTAAAGCTCATTCCCGAAATCTGCGGAAAGCGTCCCGGCTCGTTGTCTTCGGCGCTGCGCGCCACGCCGTGCTCGATGACTTCGCGCAGCAGCTTGCCCGTGAGTTCGACTTTCACAATCGGATTGTTAAACGGCAGAATCGAAAGCACGTCGCGCTTGGTCAAAACGCCCGGATTGTATGTCAAATCCGCGCGAATCGAACCGCCGTTGACCAATCCGACGTCCGCGCCGACCGATTGACGATAAGCGTCGGCGACAAAATTTCCGATGTTGGTTTCCTTGCTGCGATTGGAAAAGGAAAGCGCGTCCAGCGTCTCGCTCGTCGCGCCGACGGGTTTCGCCAGCTCCTGCAAAAGCGTGTTGTATTTGGCGACGGATTCGGCAAATTCGGGCGCGTCGGCGATACGGTCGGTCACGGGAATGATTTCCCAATCCATATTTTCGACCGCGCCGGTTTTTTTGTTGATGTTCAGGTTGAATCTGCCGAGCTCGCGCGCGTCGGCGGTCATTTTAAAAATCGGCGTGCCGTTTGAAGACGACTGCAAAAGCGTGTGTTCGTGCCCGCCCAGAATCAAATCGAAATCCGCGCATTTCGCCAGCTGCTTGTCCTGCTCCATCGTCAGATGCGTCAAGCCGACAATCGTTTTCGCGCCCGCTTCGCGCATTTTCGGCACGAAATTTTTGGCGGTCCGGCAAAAATCCTGAACTTCCAGATGTTCTTCCATCGAAGAAGTCTGCTTGGTTTCCGGCAGGAGAAATCCGATAATGCCGACTTTCACGCCTTCGAATTCGCGAATCACGAACGGCGGCGTGTCGGCGAAAATTTTCTGCGTCTTTTTATCGAAAACGTTCGCGCCGAGCCATTGAAATTTCGATTCCTTCATTCTTTGCAGCAAAACGTCGGTTTTCACGTCGAACTCGTGATTGCCGAAGACGGCGTAGTCGATGCCGACCGCGTTCCAGGCGTCAATCATCTGCGCGCCGCGATAAGTGCGCGATTCGACCGAAGGCGAAATCGTGTCGCCGCCCATCGTGAAAATCGTGTTCGGATTTTGCTGTTTGATTTGTTTTTTCAAAGTCAGCAGGCGCGCCAGCCCGCCGCGCGCTCCGCCGTCCACCGGCGCGAATTGATAAACGTCGTTAACGTGCAGAAACGTGACGCTGACCAGACAATCGGAGTTTTGTTGAGCAAAAACCGCCTGCGAAACCAGCAGAAAAAGAATTAAAAGCAAAATATTCGAGCGAAAAAGGTGCATCCGAGTATCTCCCGTGACTTAAAAATTTCAAATTGAATTATACTTATTTTGCCCGGTTTGAACATCCGCGCGGGCAGGCAGGAAAATATTAATGCGCTTATTCACCACAATTTTTTTACTTTTCGTCGTGGTTTCCGCCCGCGCCGAAACTCCGCCGAAGCCCGAGCGCGAGTTTCGCGCCGTCTGGATTGCGACGGTCGACAACATAGACTTTCCGACCAAAAAAAATCTTTCAATCGAAGAACAAAAAAAAGAGCTTTTGCGAAATCTGGAACTGGCGCGCGAATTGAAATTAAACGCCGTCGTCTTTCAGGCGCGCCCGATGTGCGACGCCGTCTACGAATCGAAAATCGAGCCGTGGTCGGAATTTCTGACGGGCGAGATGGGACGGGCGCAGGGCTTCGACCCTTTGCGATTTTTGATTGCGGAAGCGCACCGGCGCGGAATTCTGGTGCACGCCTGGTTCAATCCTTATCGCGCGTATCATCCGGCGGCAAAAACCGTTTCGGAAAATCATATTTCCAAACGCCGCCCGGATTTGGTGCGGCAATACGGCAAATACCTGTGGCTCGACCCGAGCGACGCGGAAGTTCAGCAATATTCTCTGAAAGTCGTGCTGGACGTCGTCAAACGTTATGACGTGGACGGCGTTCATTTTGACGATTATTTTTATCCGTATGCGGAAAAAGACGCGAGCGGCAGCAAAATCGAATTTCCCGACGATAAAAACTGGCGGAAATATCTGCAGGCGGCGGCACAACCGGGTCGCGCCGGCAGCGCGCGGCGAACTCCTTTAAAGCGCGAAGCCTGGCGACGGCGAAACGTCGATAATTTTATCGAAGCGGTCGGGCGCGAGGTCAAAAAAATAAAGCCGGACGTTCTCTACGGCGTTTCGCCGTTCGGCATCTGGCAGCCGATGCCCGAAAAGGGAATCGAAGGCTTTAACGCCTACGACGAGCTTTACGCCGACGCCCGCAAATGGCTGCGCGACGGGACAATCGACTATCTCGCGCCGCAGCTTTACTGGGAAACGGCGCGGCAGGCGCAGTCGTTCCCGGCGCTGCTCGACTGGTGGAAATCCGAAAACGTGAAAAATCGGCACATCTGGGCGGGAATCGCGCCGTATCGCATCGGCTCGAACGCGAATTTCACCGCCGCCGAAATTTCAAACCAGATAAAATTAACCAGAAATTCGCCCGCGACGCTCGGCGCGATTCATTTCAGCTTCAAATCCCTGCGCAACGATTTGGGCGGCATTCAAAAAACGCTGCGCGAAAACGTTTATGCCCGGGACGCGCTGATTCCGCCGACCGGTTGGATAAAAACGCGAAAACCGCTCGCGCCGAAAGTAAAAATCACGCGCGACGAAAAATTCGTCCGCGCAAGCTGGACGGAACAAGGCGAGAGAAAAGCCTTCTGGTTTGTGGTTTACGCAAAAGACAAAAACGGCTGGAGTTACTCGATTCTGCCTGCCGCCGCGACGAAAAACATCTCACTTTCCGCCGGGCGAAAAATCGAAAAAATTATCGTCACGAGCGTCGATAGATTGGGAAACGAGAGCAGTGAGCGGTAAGCAGTGAGCAGTGAGCAGTGAGCAGTGAGCAGTGAGCGGTAAGCAGTGAGCAGTGAGCGGTAAGCGGTAAGCGGTAAGCAGTAAGCAGTTTGGATTTAAGTATTCAATGTTGAGCTTCAATACTAAACTGCTCACTGCTCACTGCTCACTGCTCACCGACTTTCAGATGCGTGCGCGCTTCCCACAGTTCGGGCATGAATTTTTTGTCTAAAGTTTTACGCAGATAGCCCGCGCCATCCGAGCCGCCCGTGCCGCGTTTCATGCCGAGCATTCTTTCGACCATCAAAACGTGGTGATAGCGCCAGAGCGCGATGTTTTCGTCGTGCTCGATGAGCAAATCCTGCATGATGAAAAAGTCCGCGTGTTTTTCGGGATGCGTCAGGATTTCGACGATTGAAGCGACGCGCTCGTCTTTTGTTTCGACCGCGAATCCGCTTCTTTGCAAAAGCTGCCAGAAAGCGTCGGTCAGGCTCGGCTCGCTGAATCTTTCGCTTAGTCTCGCGAAGGCAAATTCATCGTGGGCAAAATGCCTGAGAATATTTTCGTCCTTCGCGCCCGAAACGAATTCCAGCTCGCGAAACTGCATCGACTGAAAACCGCTCGCCGGATTTAATTTATCGCGAAATTCCAGAAAACCGATTTGCGCCATCGTTTCCAGAATGTGAATCTGCGAAACGATGACTCTTTCGACGGCGACGACCGCGCGCAATGAATGATTGGCGCGAAACGAGCGGCTTTCGCCGAGCCACTCGATAGTCGCGTCAATCTCGTGCAGGATTTGCTTAAACCACAATTCATACGTCTGATGAATGATGATAAACAGCATCTCGTCGTGGCTCGGCGGGTCTGACAAAGTTTCCTGCAATCGAATTAATTCGGGAACCTTCAGATATTTGTTGTATGAAAGCGCCGCGTTTTTTCCGTATTCGCTCATAGTTTTAAAACCAAATAAGAACTGTCTTATCTTCGTTTTTTATGGATTCGGTGTCAATTTTGCGGCGCAATCGACGTTAATTTGGAAAAAACGTAAAAAGGGTCTTGACAGTGGCGTTTAAATCGGATAAATTTTCCGTCGTTCTATCAATAGACAACACATCAAAATCCAAATAATCTTGCAGTTTAAGATTTCTTTTTCGTTAGGAAATGAGTTGTAGTAAATTTTCTTTTAATCTGCGCGGATGAATTGGACGGCTCTCAGTCTGTCCGATTCGCCGACGCAGATTTTGTTTTTTGCCCGTGTTTCGTTTGGGAAATGCTTCCGGCTCAAAACTTTTTTTCTGAAAACACTCGCTTTTTGCAAGTGTTTACTATTTTAAAATTCACTGAAGTTTGTAGGAGGAGTTACAAAAAAATGTCAAAAGCACTCGGTAAGGTCAAGTGGTTTAACAATGCGAAGGGTTACGGTTTTATCGAACAACCCGGCGAGCAGGATATTTTCGTGCATTACAGCGCGATTTCCGGCGACGGTTATAAAACCTTGATTCAGGGACAGGAAGTCGAGTTTGAAGTCATCAACGGACCGAAAGGACCGCAGGCGGAAAACGTCAATCGTGTCTAGCAGCGGAAATTAAATTCATTTGACTGCTGTCGGTTTTTCAAGCAAGCCGAAGCATTTTCGAAAGGATAAGGGCTAAAGGATAAAGGATAAAGATTAAGGAAGGAATTTTTTTCTTTCTTTGACCTTTAGCCCTTATCCTTTAGCCTTTAGCCTTTCAGAAAGCCTTTAGCCTTTTAAAAGCCCGGTTCGTTGCGCTGTTTCAGCACTCTGCGCCAAAGCTCGCGGTAGGAGGTAAAGCGCGCGACGACCGTATTGAAATGATAACGCTGCGCGTAGGTCAGATTGCGGTCGTCGGCGATGCGTTTGATGGAAGCCTCGACGCGTCCGCGCGCTTCGTGCGGAGCGCGTTTCACGCCGCCGTTAAAAAAGATGTCGAAATCTATTTTCAGCCGCCTGACGTCTTCTTCGAGCCGGGCGATTTGCTGGTCGAGCGCGGTTGCCTCGTCGATTTTCGTTTGTCCGTATCGTGATAATTTGTCTACTGTAAATGCCATTTTCAGAACCTTTGCCGGGAGATTTCAGGAAGTTTAAAGATGATTGGAGAAAAAATCTCTCCAACTTATATAAAATCTCCAAACCGCTCGTTATTCCGCGAAAAGATTCAAAAACGTTTATTTTGCGGAAAACCGAACCGATTCGTGATTCAATCCACGAACGACTGCGCCGATTACACCGGCAGCTGCACAAATTACACTGACAACTGCGGCAATTACACCGGCAACTGCGACATTCACACTCTCGACTGCACGGATTGCACCGGCAGCTGCGCGGAACACACAAGCAACTGCGGCAAACACGCAGGCAGCTGCACGGATTACACTCTCGACCGCAGTAAACACGGAAGCGACCGCGCGTTACACACAGACGACTGCGCGTTACACACAAGCGACCGCAGAGATTACACCGGCGACCGCGAAAGTTACATTGTTGAGCGCAAAAAATTTCTTTTGGCTGTGAAATTCCAAAATAAGTTAAAATGCGCTTATGGAAAATCGGGGAACGAAAAATCACGTTGAAGCTCTGCGGCTTTTGCCCTCGGTTGACGTGCTTTTGCGGACAGAGGCGGCGCAAAAATTGATTTCGCAAACCGGCGCGCGGCATCTGGCGCGCCTGGCGCGCGCGGCGACGGATTTGCTCAGGCGGAATTTGCAGGAAAAAATCGCGGGCGATGAAGCGGTCGACTGCACGCGCGAAGATTTATTGACGGAAGCCGAAAAACGTCTGGCGGAGCTTTGGCAAAGCGAGCAAAACGCGGGCTTGCGGCGAGTCATCAACGCGACGGGCGTGATTATTCACACAAACCTCGGTCGCGCGCCGCTTTCGGAAAACGCGAGGCGGGCGATTTTTGAAAAAGCCTCGCGCTACTGCAATCTCGAATACAGCCTGGAAACCGGAAAACGCGGGCGGCGCGGCGCGCGAGCCGAACATCTGCTGGCGGAACTGGCGGGCGCGGAATCGGCTCTCATCGTCAACAACTGCGCGGCGGCGGCGTTTCTCGTGCTGACGGTTCTCGCCGGCGGCGGCGAGGTGATAATTTCGCGCGGCGAGCTGGTGGAAATCGGCGGCGATTTTCGCGTGCCGGAAGTTCTGGAGCAGTCCGGCGCGCGCCTGAAAGAAGTCGGCGCGACGAACCGCACGCGCGTTTCCGATTACGAAAAAGCGATTGGCGAAAACACGCGGATGATTCTGCGCGTTCACCCTTCGAATTATCGCATCGTCGGTTTTACGGCGACGCCGGATTTGAAAGAACTCGCCGACCTCGCGCACGAAAACGATTTGCTGCTTTACGAAGACGCCGGTTCCGGCGCGCTGCTGGATTTATCGGAATACGGTTTAGGCGATGAGCCGGTCGTTTCGCAATCGCTCGTCGCGGGCGCTGATGTGGTGACGTTCAGCGGCGACAAGCTTTTGGGCGGCGTGCAGGCGGGCTTGATTGTCGGGCGGCGCGAAGTGGTGGAAAAACTGCGCCGTCACCCGCTCTATCGCGCCCTGCGCGTCGATAAACTGATTTACGCCGCGCTCGAAGCGACCTTCGAAGCCTTTCACCGCGAGACGGTTTTAGAGGAAATCCCGGTTCTGAAAATGCTTTCAACATCGAACGAAGAACTCGAAACGCGGACGCTGCAATTCGCGCAAAAACTGCGCGAAAGACTTGGCGAAAATCACGAATTAAAATTTGAAGTCGCGGCGGGCAATTCGGTCATCGGCGGCGGCTCCGCGCCGACGGTTCAGCCCGCGACGACGCTGCTCGCCTTAAAACACGAAAAAAC
>DATHBC010000049.1:0-13054 GCA_035296345.1 Pyrinomonadaceae bacterium
GACGAAAAGAAAATTCGTCGGCGTATTGACGTTAGCCCAGAGCTGCGCCGCTTTGGTTTGGTCGGCGGTGCGCGTCGAGCTGTTTGCCGCGCCGATTTCCCTGACTTCGTTAAACGCGGCGGCGTATTCGGCGCTCGTCAATGCGGGCGGCGGCGCGGGGCTGAACTGCGAGCTGCTGGCGACGGCAAACGGGACGACGTTCGGGTAATGCGTAAAAGTCGCCGCCGAATTAGCCGGAGGCGTCGGCTGCCAGTTACCGGGCGTCGTCGGCAGAACATACGTCGGCGGCGTCGCGTTCCAGCCGTCGTTAGCGCGGGCGTTCAACATCCGCACAGCGACCGCCTGACCGACCCTGATGCCCTGCAGCGCGCGGTTCTGCGGAATTCCTTCGAGCGAGACGGCTAATTCGGCGTCGAAAATTGCCTGTCTGCCCGGATACAAACCTACCAGAACATCGCGCGCGGCTTGCGCGGCGGCGGCTGTCACGGACGCGTTCTTAGTGCCGGGAATATCTATTAAATAAGGCGTATAAGTGCCGTCAATCGAATTAACCGCGTCGAACATCGCCGCGTGCATCATCGCGTAGCTGCGCACCGGCATAATTGACGCCGGATGTTGTCCGGGCGCGCCGACGGTTTCTTTCAAAACCCGATTCCACTGCAAAATAACGTCTTCGCCGGATAAGGGCGATTCCGTCCGCTTAATATCCTGCGCCCATATATTTGTCAGAGCGCAAAGCGTAATCGCCATTGTCAGAAGACATTCGATTGATTGTTTAAATTTCATTTTTCTTTTTTTCCTGTTTGTAGTGTCCATTTCCATCTCCTTAAATATCTGTCATGTTTGTAATTTTCACGTTTAAGCTGAACGAAACGGGCTGGTTATCGGTCGAGCCGATGAAAATCGTATAATCTCCGCTCTCTTCCAGCCCGACTTCGTAGCTGCCGCCTCTTTCTTCGCGCAGCAGAACCGTTTCTCCGAATCTGCCTCGGGTTTCAATCCTGATTCCGACTTTTTGCGCCGGCGTCAGATTGAGAACCAGTTTCTGCCCGGATTTCGCTCTGACAACGTAGGTCGCGCCGTAGCTGCCGGTCGTGCCCTTCACCGTCGCCGCAGCTTTGCCTTTCGCAAACTGAATTCTTTTCGGGCTTTGGGCTTTCGCCTGAGTTTCGCCGCTAAACGCCAGCGCGATTAGCATCAGCGATAAGCTGATTATTTTTTTCACCTGTCATTTCTCCTTTTTTCGTCCTAAATTCTTTCGTGAACCATCGCGGCGGCATTTGTGTACCAGTAAAACACTTGCGGGTTTGAATATTTGATATTCAGTGTGTCGCCTCCATCGTATGTTGAAGGCGGCTTGGTGATTCGCCCTTTTACGGCATTAAGCTCCAAAAACCTGAATCTGGACTCCGGTGATAAACTTCTGACCTGAAGGACAAAATCAAAGGAAAGCCGGCGGTCGTAAATTCTCTGAAAAGCAAGCGAATCTGCATTCAGAGGCTTGGTGACGATTAAATTTAGAAACTGCTTTGCCTGGTAAAATTCCGCCATCATGTCGGCGTCGCCGATGCCGTCTTCACCGTTTTTTCTCATTGTTCTTTTTGAACCGCCCAGAACCGCAAATTTTTCTATGTCCGTAAAATAAGTACTTTTGGTATTCGTCCCGTTTTCGCGTTCGAATACCGTAAAGCTCATCTGAAATTCGTATAAAGCCGTTGGAAACATTTTCTCTTCTCCTCAATGAATTACTTCTTATAATTTCCCGCCCGCTTTCAGGCAGGCGATTTCGATTTACCGGTAAAGCCGCGCAGATTGATATGGCGTCGCCATATGAGTTGCTGCCGCTTTTCCGTCTTTCCGATTTCGGGTGAAAACTTTCCCGCGATTTTTTTCATTGCTATGAAAGTTTCCGTTCGCGGCAAATCATCCATACTTTCATCCTTTTCCCTTGCCCCGATTTCCGTGTATTTTTTCGCCGCTTTTTAAAAGCCGAAGCGTTTTCGGCTCGGTTCCGATTCGTGGTATCATTCCCACGTCGCCTTAGTGAAGCAAAATTTGAATTCTTTTTGCCTGAAAAACCCTTTGAATTGGATTAGACATTTCTTAGAAAACCATTAGAAGCCCTATGTCGTTGGAAACAAACGATTTTGAGTTTGGCGAGTTTCTTCTCGACACAAAGGAAAAAGTTCTTTTTCGAGACGGGAAGCCCGTATCCATCACCCCGAAAACTTTCCAACTGCTCTGCGCTCTGGTCGAAAATCACGGTCGGCTGGTCGAAAAAGAAGAGTTGATGAAAATGGTTTGGGCGGATAGTTTCGTCGAGGCGGGCAATCTGTCTTTTACGATGCGCCTGCTGCGCAAAGCCCTCGGCGACGACACGCAGAACCCGCGTTTTATCGAAACGGTTCCGCGACGCGGCTACAGGTTTATCGCCGAGGTCAGAGTCGCTGCAAAAGAAAACGCCTCAAACAACGACCCGCCTGCGTTTATTGCTCAACCTATCGAAGAAAAACCGTTACCTTCAGGCTCGGCGTTCAATAAGGCGATGCTTCCGGTCTTTGCTCTTTTATTTGCCGGCGTATTTTTAATAGGCTTTTGGTTTTTGAAAAGTATAAAGTTGTCCTCCGCCGCGCCGGTTTTAGACGCGCCTTTTTCTTCGGAAAATCTTTCGACCAACGGAAAAGTCCCGCTTGCCGTGCTTTCGCCGGACGGCAAAAATGTGATTTATACAAGCGGTATGAGCGGCGATAGGCAAAGCGTCTGGCTGCGGCAGCTCGAAACCGGCGGCAACGTCGAGATAATTCCGCCGTCCGACGAACAGTACTTCGGACTCGCCCTTTCGCCCGACGAAAAAACTCTTTATTTCGCTCGCCGCCCGCGTTCTTTCCGCGAGCCGACGGACATCTACCGCGTTTCGGTTTTCGGCGGTGTTCCGCAAAAAATCGTGACCGGGACGGAACTCGGCTGGATGGGCATTTCGCCTGACGGCAGGCAAATTTCTTACGTGCGCTGCCCTCAACAGAGCGAAGAATTCTGTTCGCTGAACGTCGCCGATTCAGCCGACGGCAAAAATGAAAGGAAAATCATCTCGCGCCCGCACCCGTTTCGCATCGGCGCTAATCGCTTTGCGCCCGACGGAAAATCAATCGCCTTCGCCACGGGAACATCGGTAAGCTCATCGAATGAGTTTGAACTGTGGGAAGTCGGATTGGACAGCGGCGCCGAGCGCAAATTAATCAACGAGAAACTGCACGACATCAAAAACTTAATCTGGCTCCCGGACAAGAGCGGTCTGCTGATTACGGCTTCGAGATTTCCCAACAAAAACTTTCGCATCTGGCAGGTTTCCGCCGGAAGCGGCGAAGCGTCGCCGTTAACCAAAGATTCCGAATCATATGCCGTGTTAAATATGAACAGGGATGCCACCGCGATAGTGGCGACACGGTTTAAGGAAGACTTTCGGATTAAGCTGATTCCCCTGGAAAACCCTGCGCTCACGACTACGCTCACCAATGCGTCTGCGGCGTCATTCGCCCCGGACGGTAAAATTTATTTTTCTTCGATTATTTCGGGCAACGACGAGATTTGGAGTATAAACGCCGACGGCGGCGGGCAGCGGCAGTTAACCAATAACGCGGCGGACGAATTTGCCCCGATTATTTCGCCCGATAATAAAACGGTATTTTTCGTGTCGAACAAGTCAGGCTCCGCGCAGTTGTGGCGGATGAATACGGACGGCAGCAATCAAACGCAGATTACCGAAACGGACGGCGGCGCGCCCGTTTTTGTTTCGCCCGACGGGGAATGGGTTTATTACCGCCACATCCTGACCAGCGCGCTCTGGCGTATCTCGTTGAAAAGCGGCGAAAAGCAGCTTGTTTTGAATAAGGAAAAACCGCGCTTTGCCTTTTCGCCGGACGGCAGCCGGGTCGCTTTTTCCGAAAAACAAGGCGACGAAAGAATTCTGACCGTCGTTTCCCTGACCGGCGGACAAACCGTGAAAACCTTCCATTTAGCGGACAGGAAATTGATTTTAATGCACATTGTCTGGATGCCGGACGGGAAAAATCTGGCTTACATTACGTCTGAGCCCGGTTTTGTAAAAAAAGTTTTATGGCTTCACCCGCTCGATAAAGAAACGCCGCACCAAATCCGCGTTTTAGGCGATGAAGAAATTACCGAGGGTTACGGTCTGTCAGTTTCGCCTGACGGAAAAAGCTTCGCCGTCGTCCAAGGCAACTGGCGACACGATGCCGTTTTGCTGAAAGGCTTGCGCTAACCGGAAATATTAATGGATTTGCCGTATCAAGTTTCCGTGCTTACGGGTCTTTACGCGGAGAACCGTGAGAAAGCGGTTTTTCCGGAATTGGCTCTTAAAGGGACTTGTAAAATAAAGGCGGATTCAGGGATTTATAATAAGAAGATATTCTGAAAAGTGATTGAAAAGCCTTATTTTCAGGCAAAAAAATGGTAGGCACTAGCAGAGTTGAACTGCTGACCCCTACCGTGTCAAGGTAGTGCTCTACCACTGAGCTAAGTGCCTATCTGCGGGTTTCGCTTTTCTGTAAGCGAACTTATAAAATAGCGAATCCGTTCAATCAGTGTCAAGTGAACAGGAAATGAAAAACTATCGGCGGAAAGCGGGAAATGCCGTTTGGCGCACTTGGCGCGAGATTGAATAAGCAGGCGAAAACAGTCAAACTGTTTATCTGAAAAAAATTTCAAGGGGTTAAGATTTTGATAGAAGCGGTTATTTTCGATATTGACGGAACATTGATTGATTCGAACGATTTTCACGCCCGGGCTTGGGTGAAAGCGTTTGCGAAGTTCGGGAAAGAAATAAAATTTTACGAAGCGCGGCGGCAGGTCGGCAAAGGCGGCGACCAATATCTGCCGGTATTTTTAACACAAAGGGAAATCAAAGAGTTCGGCAGGAAAACCGAAGACGCGCGCGGCGAGATTTTTACACGAAATTATTTGCCGAAAATCAAGCCTTTCTCGAAAGTGCGGGAACTTTTCGAGCGAATCAAAGCGGACGGCAAACGAATCGTTCTGGCAAGCTCGGCAAAAGCGGACGAACTGGAAAAATTCAAAAAAATCGCGCGCATCGAGGATTTAGTCGAAGAAGAAACTTCGGCGGATGACGTGGAAAAATCGAAACCCTACCCGGACATCTTTCAAGCGGCGCTGGAAAAACTCGGAAAAACGAATAAAAAGAATGTGGTCGTCGTCGGCGACACGGCTTACGACGCGGAAGCCGCGAGCAAAATCGGGCTGAAAACAATCGGCGTTCTGTCCGGCGGCTGGGCGGCGAGCGAGCTGAAAAGCGCCGGCTGCCGCGAAGTTTACGCCGACGTCGCCGCTCTTCTGGATAACTATGAAAAATCTCTCATCGGGAAACGATAAACACACGGCAGACCGGAAAGTGTTATAAACCGTTCATCGCCGGTGTGCGGATTTAATACATACACGATTTTTATGCGGCGGCGAGACGATATTTGAAAAATAATTAAATTCAGTAACTACAACATTTTATGAGATTTATAATGTTTTCTCCGCGATTTGGCACAACCTTTGCTAAATATCTGGCAGAGGTTGTAAAAAGCCTTAGATAAGGTTAATAACAAGGGAAGGTTAAAGGAGAAAAAAAATGATTTCATTACTTATTTGGATTGTTTTGGGATTTTTGGCGGGATTTATTGCAAAGGCTATTATGCCGGGTCCTGATAGCGGCGGCTTTATTTTAACCACGATTCTTGGTATCGTCGGCGCAGTCATCGGCGGATTCATCGGAAACGCTTTATTCGGCGGCGGACTGGCGAACGATACCAGCAATCTTGGAAACTCTTTGTACAGCTTCATCTTTTCGGTCATCGGCGCGATCATTGTTTTAGCAGTCTATCGCCTCGCTACCGGACGCAGCTTAAGAGCATAAACGTTTTGATTTTTCACTCCAGCAACAATAAAAAGGTTAGCCTTTAACAGGCTAGCCTTTTTTACTTAACGCCGCGCAGAAACGATGCATCGCGACGGCGACCAGTTTAACCGTCCGGCTGTCGATGTCGAATAACGGATTGACCTCTGCAAACTGGATAATTCGCGTATTAATCAGGCTCGCCGCAAATTTCACCAGCGTAATCAATTCGCCCGCGCGCAAACCCGTCGGGTTCGGCGTCGTCACGCCCGGCGCGTCCGACATTCGGACAGCGGTCAAATCAAAACCGAAAAAAGTATTTAGGGAAGAACTGTGATTGACGAATTTCTGCTTCATCAGCTCGCGGACTTCGTAATCGGCTTCCGTGCGCGAGCGGAGCTGTTCGAGGCTGATAAGATTGACGTTCAGATTTTGCAGATAGCGGTAATAAACCGGCGAGGCAAGCTGCGTCTGATAAGCGACTTCGTAAAGATAATCCGAACGGAGGAGCTTTTCTTCCAGAAGCTGTCGATAAGCCGTCTCGCTGTTTCTTTCGAGGTCGGCGCGAACGTCGAAATGAGCATCGACGTTGGTCGCGATCCAGTTGCCCGCGCCGAATGTTTCCGCCATCGCCGCGCCCGCCGGATAGGAAACATCGTTTCCGCCGCCAAGCCCGATAACTCTTTTGCCGTCTTTCAGAATTTGCGAGACGAGCGCGCGATACGCTTCGTGCGTCTCTTCGAGGGAAGAGCCTTCGACCTTTATATTTCCCGCGTCGAAAATCCTCGCGCTGATGCCGAACGGCGTGAATTTGTAAAACTCGCGCCGAATCGCGTCGGGCGCGAGCGCCGTTCCTTCGCGTCCGCCGCTGCGCCGCACGCCTTCGTCACCGGGACAGCCGACGATAACGACGCGGGCTTCTTCATATCTGACTTGCGGAACGATTTCGCCCAGCCGCACGTCGTTCGGGTCGCCGCGCCGGAAAAAAACATCTTCGTCCAATGTCCGCTCGACCGATTCAAAAATATTGTTCATAGTTGCTTGATTGATTGTCTAAAACTATCATATCTAAAATTATTCGTCACTATAAACAGAAAATATAAAGCGGGTTAAAAAAGCGCCGAACGATTCACATAAAATAACGTAGATTATAACAATGAGCTTCAAACCTTTGCCGAAATCTTACTCGGTGCGCCCGCCGGCGTGGATTATCAGTTGTTATTACAATCCGCTGCGATTTGAAAGCCGCGCTCGCAATTTCGAGATTTTTTACCGGCGATTGCTCGATTCGAACGCGCCTTTTTTGATTATCGAGTGCGCCTTCGGGAATGAAAAATTTTCGCTCGCCGGGCGCAGGAATATCGTTCAGATGCGGGCGCGCGACGTTTTGTGGCAGAAGGAAAGACTGTTGAATCTCGCCGAGAGACTTTTGCCGCCGAGCGCGAAATACGTTATCTGGCTCGACGCCGACGTTTTATTTGCCAATTCGAAATGGATTCCGGAAACCGTCGAAGTTCTGCAAAACAAAATGATTTGCCAGCCTTTCGCCCGCTGCGTGCGTCTCGCGCCGGGACAAATTCAGCCCGATTCGAGGAATCGCGAAATCTGGGAGAGCTTCGCCTTTGTCCACAATAGCGACGGCGAAAAAGCTGCCAGCGAAAATTTTGATGCGCACGGTCACACCGGTTTCGCGTGGGCGGCGCGACGCGAAATTTTCAGCGAAATCGGTTTGTATGACCGCGCGATTGCCGGAACCGCCGACCACCTGATGGCGTACGCAGCCAGCGGGCAAACCGAGCACGCCTGCATCCGAAGGGCTTTTTTCAGCGATGCAATCAAAACGCATTTCAGCCGTTGGGGAAAGAGATTTTTTGAACTCGTGCGCGGCGAGATGGGATTTGTAAACGGCGATATTTACCATCTCTGGCACGGCGAGTTGAAAAATCGGCGCTATCTGGAACGAACGCGGGAATTGAGCCGTCTGAATTTCAATCCCGCGACAGATTTAATCGTCAATCGCCACAGTCTTTACGAATTCGCCGCCGGGCGCGGTGATTTACGATGCTGGATGCGCGAATATTTTCGCCGCCGTCTGGAAGACGAAGCCGACGCGGAAAATGCAGCGACCGAGCCGCGATTACAGGAAAGCGCCCCTTAACGCGGCGCGCAAAGGTGAGCTAAAATGAATTTTGAATTTGATTTTAAAAATTTGTCGCCCGCTGAGGTTGACGCTCGCTGCCGCCAGATAGCGGCGCAAAAAAACGCGCTGGAAGATGATTTGCACCGTCAGGAAAGCGATTTGCAGCAAATGCGGGCGAACTGTAAACAGCACCGGCAGCAGGCGCAGATGTTTCTCGAACGATTAATCCTGATGCTCATGCCGGATTTGTCCGAGCCGATAAAACTCAGACTGGCTCAGATTTTTCCGCATCACGCGGAGATTATTCGCGATTCGCAGCCCGTATCGCGGAAAGGCTTCTGGCGCGACATCTCGACGTTTTTTTCGGATTTGCTCGGCAGCGCGCCGAATCCGCTCGAAGAAAGACGCGTGCTGCTGCGAAACATTCTCTGGCAGCTTTCCGAAATTCCGCCGAACGCAAGAGAGTTCACGGAGCTGATCAGGGCATTTCTCCAGGCGAAGGGCAATTATTTCGCGCTGGACGAAACGGTAAATCAAAGGGAAGCGCAGGCGAATCGAATCGTCGAGCAGTTAAACGAATTATCGAGACGACTGCAACGCTGTCACGAATGGATTCACGGGCGACCGGACGAAGACGAGAGAGACGACGATTCGCGAATTTACAATCGGACTTCGAACGATAGTTCGTCGTCCCAAACAAATATCATTGTCGGCTCGCCAGCGCCTTCAAGCGATTCGAGCCGGTTTGATTCGTCCGGCAGCGGCGATACGGCAAAAGCGAGTTTTGAGGCGACCGGCGACTCCGCTGCTCAAAGCATGAGTTCGTCATCCGATGCGTCTTTCAGCGGTTTCGGCGGCGGCGGCGATTTCGACGGCGGCGGCGCAGGCGGCTCGTGGGAAAATTACAGTTAAATTTTCCCGTTGTCGATTTTATTAAAAAACATCTGGACTAAATTATGAAACGAACTATCAAAGCTCCGACCGGGTCGGAATTAACGTGCAAAAACTGGCTTGCCGAAGCCGCTTATCGAATGATTCAAAACAATCTGGACGCGGACGTCGCTTTCGACCCGGATAATTTAATCGTCTATGGCGGGCGCGGAAAAGCGGCGCGCAACTGGGAATGTTTCGACGCGATTCTGGAATCGCTGAAAAATCTCGAAGCCGACGAAACGCTTCTCGTGCAGTCCGGAAAACCCGTCGCCGTTTTCAAAACGCACGCGGACGCGCCGAAGGTTCTGCTGGCAAACTCGAACATCGTTCCGGCGTGGGCGACGCAGGAAAATTTTGATAAATGGGAACGCGAAGGACTGATAATGTACGGGCAGATGACCGCCGGAAGCTGGATTTACATCGGCACGCAGGGCATTTTGCAGGGAACTTACGAAACTTTCGGCAGCCTCGCCCGGCAGAACGGCTGGGGAAATCTCGCCGGAAAATTCGTTCTGACGGCGGGCTTGGGCGAAATGGGCGGCGCGCAGGCGCAGGCGATAACTTTTAACGGCGGCATCGGTTTGCTCGTCGACGTCGACCGATTGCGGATTGCGCGGCGTTTGCAATTTAAACAGGTTGATTTTTTAGCCGCTGATTTGGACGACGCTCTGCGGTTAGTCGATGAATACAAACAAAAACGCGAACCCGTCTCAATCGCCTTACACGGCAATGCCGCCGAAATTCACTGGCGAATTCTGGAAAAGGGAATCGTGCCCGACGTCGTCACCGACCAGACTTCCGCGCACGACGTTCTTTACGGTTACATTCCCGCGGGTCTGTCCGTCGAACAGGCGGACGAGCTGAGAAAATCGAATCAAGCCGAATACGAAAAACGCGCGATGGATTCGATGGCGCGTCACGTCGAAGCCATGCTGGAATTTCAAAAACGAGGCGCGATAGTTTTCGATTACGGCAACAACCTGCGCCAGAGAGCCAAAGACAACGGCGTCGAAAACGCCTTCGGTTATCCGGGTTTCGTTCCCGCCTATATCCGCCCGCTTTTCTGCGAAGGCAAAGGACCTTTTCGATGGGTCGCGCTTTCGGGCGAAAAAGAAGACATTTATAAAACGGACGAGGCGATTATGAATCTCTTTCCCGAAAACGACCATCTTTCGCGCTGGCTCACGCTGGCGCAGGAAAATGTCGAATTTCAGGGCTTGCCCGCCCGTATCTGCTGGCTCGGCTACGGCGAGCGCGCCAGAGCCGGACTCAAGCTAAACGAAATGGTCGCTTCCGGCGAGCTGAAAGCCCCAATCGTCATCGGACGCGACCACCTCGACTGCGGCTCGGTCGCCAGCCCGAACCGCGAAACCGAAGCGATGATGGACGGCTCGGACGCCATCGCCGACTGGGTTTATCTGAACGCCATGATAAACGCCGTCGGCGGCGCAACCTGGGTTTCGCTGCATCACGGCGGCGGCGTCGGCATCGGCTACAGTTTACACGCCGGTCAGGTCATCGTGGCGGACGGAACGCCGGAAGCCGCAAAGAGAATCGAAAGAGTCTTAACCACCGACCCCGGTATGGGCATCGTCCGCCACGTCGATGCGGGTTACGAGAAAGCGATTGAATTTGCCGAAAAGAATAATGTGAAAATTCCGTTAAGAAAATAGAAAAATATAGATTTGGGAAAACTTATGAAACGATTTTTATCAGCGGTTATTACTTTTGCCATAGTTCTTACATTTTCGGGTTTTGAAATAAACGCTCAGAAAGCGGTTGACGAAACTTCATTAATCGCCAGAGCGAAAAAGATACACGCCGAAGTGATTACGCTCGACACGCATAACGACATCGATACGCGGAATTTTACCGATTCGGTCAATTACACGCAAAATCTGCCGACGCAGGTTAATTTGCCGAAAATGCGGCAGGGCGGACTCGACGTTTCGTGGCTGATTGTCTATACCGGGCAAGGCGAATTGACGGAAGAAGGCTACCAAAAGGCTTATCAGAACGCGATTGAAAAGTTCGACGCGATTGACCGTTTGACAAAAAAGTATGCGCCCGACCAGATTGAATTGGCTCTGACTTCGAAAGACGTGCGGCGAATCGGCAAAACCGGGAAACTCGCGGCGATGATCGGCGTCGAAAACGGTTATCCGGTTGGGACGGATTTAAGCCGCATCAGGGATTTCGCCATGCGCGGCGCGCGATATATGTCGCTCGCGCATAACGGTCACAGTCAACTGGCGGATTCGAATACGGGCGAAAGAGACAACGTCTGGCTGCACAACGGCTTGAGCGAGCTCGGCAAAAAAGCGGTTGTCGAAATGAACAGATGGGGCATTATGATTGACGTTTCGCACCCGTCGAAACAGGCGAACATACAAGCGATTCAGCTTTCAAAAGCGCCCGTCATCGCATCGCATTCGAGCGCGCGGGCGCTTTGCGACCACAGCCGCAATCTTGACGACGAGCAATTGGAATTAATCAGGAAAAACGGCGGCGTCGTGCAGGCGGTCGCGTTTCGCGGTTACGTGAACAAGGAAAAAAGCGAGCTTCGCGCGAAGTTGACGGGCGAGATTCTGCGCGAGCTTGCCGAAAAGGAAAATTTCAAAATCCTGGAACGCGCCGACGTTTTAAAGATGCCCGAAACCGAACGCGCCGAGTACGGGACGAAATTATCTGCTTTTCGGACAAAGATGCGCCCGGTTATCAACGAGCGTTTAAAGGACAAAGCGCCGGACGTAAACGTTCAGGATTTCGTCAATCACATCGATTATCTGGTCAGGAAAATCGGCATCGACCACGTCGGCATCAGCTCGGACTTTGACGGCGGCGGCGGCGTCGAAGGCTGGGACGACGCTTCCGAAACTTTCAACGTCACGCTCGAACTCGTCCGCCGCGGCTACACCAAAAAACAAATCGAAAAAATCTGGAGCGGAAACCTCCTGCGCGTTCTCGACCGGGTGCAGAAAGTCGCCGGAAAAATGCAGAAAGAGAGCTAAAAGGCAGCGCGCCTTAACTTCCCGGCGCGCGCGATTAGAAACGTAAGCGTAAACCGAAATGGGCGTCGTCTGCCGCGCCGATGCGGGTTATTTTGTTTCGCCGTGATATTAACTCAAATTCGTAAACGCTCAAATAAAATACGCGCGGATTTCGATAAAAATCAAAACCTAAGCTGTTGGATTGCCGTCGCTTTCTCTATTCGGGATTGTTCCTGATAAATTCCTCAAATTTCTTTTTGTCCGGGTGATTGGGGACTTTTGTCAGGAAAAGCTTATATTCGCGGGCTGCCTGCTGCTTTGCGCCGGCGAGTTGATACAGATGAGCCAGTTGCAGGTGAGATTCCGCCATGCCGATTGGGTCGAGCCTTATCGCTTCGTTGAGCGCCTGCGCGCCTAAGCTGCCCTGGCGAGCCTGAAGATAGGCTTCGCCGAGAAGCTGGAAGGCGCGTGCCGAGGTCGGTTCAAGCGTGATTATGTGTTTAAAAATTTCAATCGCCGCTTCGAATTGTTTTTGAGCGACTCGTATCTTTCCGACATGCATCCATGCCGGCGTGTATTCAATCTTTAATTCAAGCGACTTTCTGAAAGCCGCTTCGGCTTCGGGAAGCGAATTTTTCTCTGCGTATAGTGCTCCGAGTTTCGCCCACGCTATAAAATCGGCAGCATCGATTGAAACAATCTCCTTCAAATGCTCGATTGCCTGATTAATGTTTTTCCTGTTTTCCGCTTCGGCGGTTTTTTTGTAGAGTTCGACGGTTTTGGGATTTGCCGGATGAGAAAACTTCGCTGAAATAACTCCGGGCGCAGGCGTTTTTTGTGATTGCGTCAGGAATATCTCAAAATCCTCGCGCTGCTGCGCCGAGCCGAAAGAAGTCAGCGTCCTGCGCGCGGCTTCGATTCCGTCCACTTCAATAATAAGCGTGCCGCTGCCGCCGCTTTTTCGTTTGAAGCAGTAATTGCCCGATTTGCCGACCGTCAGGCGAGCCGTCGATTGCTGACCGTCCTCGAATATGACCGTCACGTTCGGTAATTTCGCGCCCGCATCATAACCTTTTA
>DATHBC010000050.1:0-7218 GCA_035296345.1 Pyrinomonadaceae bacterium
TAATCGTTTATTAATGCAGAAGCCTTTGTTTAGCGGGCGCTTACGCTGATTGCGCCGGATAAGCCATTGGAACGGGTTTTGCGTTAGAGAGCATCGGCGAGGTCTGCCCTTACTTGAAAGATGACAGGCAAAGTGCTGACAAGTTGGAGTCTTGTATGGCTGTTGGCGACCGTTTTACTGGTTGTCGGCGGCGCACTGAATCTGTCGCAGAGGGCTAATCACTGGCTGCCGCCGACCGACGGCATCGATTGGGTTCAGAAACCGGACGGAGTTTACGCCGAAAGAATCAGACCGGATTTTGCCGGCGCGCGCGCCGGAGTTTTCGTCGGCGACAAATTAATCGCCGTCAGCTTTGACGGGCAAAGCTTCGACGAGGTCGTGCAGGCGTCGGACGTGCAGCAGTATCTGGAAGTGGCGGGCATCGACGGGCATTTGACTTATCGACTTGAACGCACTTCCTACTCGTTTACCAACCGCGCTTATTTTGCCGATTTGGTTCATATCGGCAGCGTCCCGCGCTGGACGGCTGACATTGTTTTTCTGACTTTGGTCGGCATCATCTGGCTCGGCGTCGGAATTTTCGTTTTATTTAAACAGGGCGGGCACGCGCCGTTTGTCCTGCATTTTGCGGTCGTCTGTCTGGCGGCATTTGTTTTTCACGTTTACAAGCCGCTCGGGCTGGGCAAGGATTTCGATTTGGGAATCGCTCTGCTCGACGATATGGCTTTCGCCTTTTTCGTCCCTTTGTTTCTGCATTTCTGCCTGCGCTATCCGGTCAGAAGCGAGATTTTCGGCGCGGCGCGCTGGAAAACCTACGCGCTCTATGTTCCGGCTGTGGTTATCAGCGTCGTCGATTTATTTTTCTCGCTCTTCCCAGAGCTTCCTTTTGTCGGCGAAAATCTGAGACTCGCGCTGGCGCAGTTTACCAACGCTTACGATATTTTCGGCGGCGTTCATTATTCGCTGAATGCGCAGTTTGTCGCCGGTATCGCGGTCGGCGCAATAGTCTTGCTCTGGCGGTTTTTCAAAAATCATCAGGCGCTCGTCCGCCAGCGTCTGAAATGGGCGGTCTGGGGAACGGTTCTCGCCGTTTTGCCGGTTCTGACTTTTCAACTCGCCAAAACATTTGTTTATCTGCCGAATGACAGCCTGACAATCGGCTTGACGACGCTTCCGCTGGCTTTAATTCCGCTCAGTTTCGGTCACTCGGTCGTGCGTTACCGGTTGATGGACGTCGACGTCGTCGTGCGCCGCGCGCTGGTTTACGCGATGACGACGCTGGCGATTGCCGCGATGATCGGAACGGTCGCGCTCGGCTTGGTTTATCTCGCCATCGGCAACAATCTTTCGACGACTGAAATCACGCTGCGCGCCCTGATTGCGATTGTGGCGATGGCTGGCATCGTTCTTTTGAGCGAGCCGCTCAAGAACTTTTTGCAGGAACGCGCCGACCGCTATTTCTACGGCGAGCGTTACGACATGCGCCGCGGTCTGCTGGATTTCGGCAGGACGCTTTCTTCGGCGACGGCGCTCGACCCGCTGTTAAATGCGCTGGTCAGCCGCTTGCAGCAGGTTCTCGACGTGGAAAAAGTCGCCGTTTTTATCGAGGACGAACGCGACGCGAAAAATTACAAATTAGCCCGCGCCGTTCATCTGGATTTGCAAACGGTTCCGGCGGATTTCCGGCAGATGATTCGCGAAAAGAGCGCGCTGCGCGGAATCGTCCGCGCCGACGAGCTGGAACTGGAAACGGAAACGAGCGACCCGCAGAATTTTGTCCGTCAGGAACTTCATTATTACGTGCCCTGCGTCGTGCGCGGGCGAATGGTCGCGGTCATCGGCTTGGGACGCGCGTCGGACGGCTCGCTTCTTTCGTCGGAAGATTTGGACATTTTGCAGACCGTTTCCGGTTATGTCGCCGTCGCCATCGAAAACAGCCTGCTTTACCAGGAGCAGGAAAAACGCGCCGCCGAGCTCGCGCTTTTGAAGGAATTCAACGAATCAATCGTCGAATCGGTCAACGTCGGCTTGCTGGCGGTCGACGAAACGGGTCTCGTTACACGGTCGAACACGATGTTTGAGGAAATGCTCGGACTGCGCCGCGAGGAAACCGTCGGCAAGCGCGTCGAAGAGCTTTTCGACGAAAATTTCGCTCATAATCTGACGCAAATCTTAGGAAAATCGCGCTGGCATTTACAGGAATTGCGCAACGCCTACAAGCTGCACACGACGAGCAGGGACGGAAAGCCTCTGATTTTAAACGTCGCGGTCGCGCCGCTGCGTTCGGTTTCCAACGAGCAAACCGGCGCAATCGTCGTTTTGGAAAACGTCACCTCGCGCGTCAAGCTCGAAGAAACCTTGCAGCAAAGCGAAAAGCTTTCCAGCATCGGGCTGCTGGCGGCAGGCGTCGCGCACGAAGTCAACACGCCGCTGACCGGCGTTTCCAGCTACACGCAGATGCTTCTGGGCATGATTCCCGAAACCGACCCGAAACACGCGCTTCTGCTGAAGGTGCAGAAACAAACCGAGCGCGCCACGAACATCGCCGGAAATCTTCTGAATTTCTCGCGCGCGGGCAGCAACGGCGCGGGCACGGAACTGGGCGAAATCGACGTGAATAAAATTCTGGACGACACGCTCCAATTGCTTGAGCCGCAGCTCAGAAAATCGCGCGTCGAAATCGTCAAAAAATATCTGGAAAAACCGCCGAAAATTTACGGCAACGCCGGTAAGCTGCAACAGGTTTTTACCAATCTCGTGCTGAACGCGCGCGACGCGATGTTTGACGGCGGAACGATTACCTTAACGACTTCGATAGTCGACGACGAAGCCGTCGTCATCGAGGTCGCCGACACCGGGACGGGCATCGAGCCGGAAAATCTGGGCAAAATTTACGACCCGTTTTTTACGACCAAAGGCGTCGGCAGCGGAACGGGCTTGGGGCTGGCTGTCACCTACGGCATCGTTCAGGAGCACGCCGGAACGATTGAAGTCGAAAGCGAAGTCGGCGCGGGCACGACCTTCCGCCTCGAATTTCCGGTCGCCGAAAAACGCCAGCAGCAACAGCGCGCGGTCAGTTAGAAAGTGAAAAAGTGAAAAAGTGAAAAGGTGAAAAAGTAAGTTGAGCGAATTTCAATCAAACTTTTTCACTTTTTCACTTTTTCACTTTTAACCTTTTTCTATGCATAAATTCGTTTCCTTCAATCATCGGATTCTCGCCGCCGGAGATGCTGGAATTTCCGCTTTGAGCTCTGCCGCGCTTTACGGTTCGGGAGTTTTCACGAGTCTGGCAATCTACAATCGGAAACCTTTTCAATGGCGTAAACACTGGCGGCGGCTAATGGGAAACGCCGCGAAGCTGAACATTCGTCTTTCGCCGGAAATGACGGAAGACAGCGTGCAGAACTCGCTTTCGGAGCTTATCGAGAAAAACAATCTGACCGACGGGCGGGCGCGCATTACTTTTTTCGACGAATCGGCGAGCGAAATCTGGATGTTTGAAAGCGTGCGGCGCACCTCGCTTTTGATAGCGACCGGAGATTTTCGGCGCGGCGGCGCGGAAGAGTTTCGCCTGACGCTTTCGCCGTATCGCATCAATTCAAAATCGCCGCTGGCGAACGTGAAATCCTGCAATTACCGGGAAAATCTACTCGCTTTGGAAGAAGCCGCAAGCCGCCGCTTCGACGAAGCGATTCGCCTGAACGAAAACGGCGAAATGACTGCGGCGGCAATGGCTAACTTGTTCTGGATAAAGGACGAAACGATTTTCACGCCGGCGCTGGAAACCGGTTGTCTGGAAGGCACGACCAGAAGTTTCGTCATCGAACTGGCACAGGAAATCGGATTTGATATTTACACGAGCGCAGAACCTTTCGAAGCCCTGCGGCGCGCCGATGAAGTTTTCATCACCTCAGCCGGCATCGGCATCGGCAAGGTGCGGAGCGTCGACGGCGAAACTTACGGCGACCGGATTACAAACCGTCTGAAAACAGAGTTTGCCGACAAAATTCCGCGATAAGAAAAAAAGTATAGACGCATAAGCCGCCTTTGTAATAAAATTGTAGAGTGCATTAGCCCCACATGCATTGTTCCATCCTAATCAGCTCGAAGCCAGCAATCCTCTTTCGGAAATCTGTCAGCTAATTTTCCAACAGTATGGACTCTAAAATCGGCTTAGTAATTCAATTCACCGGAATATTTCTGATAACGGTTTTGTCGCTGTTTCTGCGACGCTCGCTGAAAAGCGCGATTTCCGGGTACTGGCTGATAGCCTGGTCGAGTCTTTCCGTCTCGCTTTTTTGTTTGAGCCTCGCTTTCAGTTACGAGGAGTTTTCCAGACCTTTATACGCCGTCTATTTCTTTGGCGAATACGTTTTCGGATTAATGCTCGTGACGGGCTGCTACAATCTTTCGGGTAAAGAGTCGCCGACGCTGCAAAAGAAATGGATATTTCTGCCTTTCGCCGTCGCGACTTTTGCGCTGACGTTTCTGGCGCAGGACTTCAATTTCGTTTTTAACGTTCATTCGCTCATCGTCGGCGCATTTTTCGGGGCGGCGTTTTACGTGCTCAGAAATTCCGAAATCCGGACTTTCGGCTGGCGCGTGATGCGCGTCGCGCTGCTGCTGCTGGCGCTCGATTTTTTTCATTACTTCATTCTTTTTTCCGCCCTGCAATTCGGCTACGACATCCCGCTGCCTTACGGTTACCTGGCATTTAATCCGGTTATCGATTTGGTTCTGGAAGTTCTGCTCGGTTTCGGAATGGTCATCGTCATTCTGGAAAAAGTTTTGGGTGACGTGCGCGTCAGCAACGAAAAGCTGCGCGAGGCGCACAAAAAGCTCGAACTGCTGGCGCAGACAGACCCGCTGACGACCGCTTTCAACCGCCACGCTTTTTACGGTTTCCTGAAAAAACGCGGCGATTCCGAAAAGGCTGTCTCCGGCTGCGTCGGCTTTTTCGACATCGATAATCTGAAACCGATAAACGACCGCTACGGTCACGCCGTCGGCGATTTGGCGATTCGCGCCGTCGTCCGGGCGATTCGCGGCGTGATGCGCGCCGAAGATTTGATTTTTCGCTGGGGCGGCGACGAATTTTTTGTGATTATGGTCAGCATGAACGCCGACATGGCGCGCTCGCGGATGGACCGCCTCGAAGCGATGCTGACCGATATTCGGCTGGAAGACATGACCGAGCGTCTCAGCGTCGGCGTCTCATACGGCTTTAAGGATTTCGCCGAAATATCCGAGCTTGAGCAAGCCGTCAAATCCGCCGACGAGGAAATGTATCGCCGCAAGCAGGAGCGAAAACAGCAGCGAGCGCAGGCGGCGCAGACAAGTTTCGTCCAGACCGCGATTCACGAATCGCCGCCAAGCGCGGTTTCAATTACGAATTAAAAATTACGAATTACGAATTAATGATTTTTGAATTTTGAACTTTGATTCGGCTCAACTATCAAAGGGCAAAATTCCAGGGTCGAAGGTCGCTTCTTTCAATTCGTAATTCGTAATTCGTAATTGTCTTCACGAGTACAAGTTCATCGGGCGCGTCAGCAGGGCAATCGGGTCTTCGACGTTCAGCGCCTCGCGGACGTAGAACGGCTCGCCCGCTTTGACGCCAATCAGGCTGCCGTAATAGCGCGAGCGGTTTTCCAGCTCGTCCAGAAAGCCTTTTGACGAAAGCCGCGTTTCCGGCTCGCTCGACGTCGGGTTGTGAAACTGCGAGGCGTGAGCGCGAATCGATTCCATTTTTTCCGCCAGAAAATCCGAAATATCGACGATAAACGTCGGCACGACGCGGCGCGAGAACGTATTATGAGCGACGGTCGGAACGCGGATTCGCTGCTGCCCGAAATCGCCGTCGTATTTCTGCATCGAAGCCAGCCGCGCCGATTCGCGGACGAGCTGGACGATGTGATTATGGTCCGGATGCGGGTCGTCTTCCTGATGCGTCAGGAGTAATTTCGGCTTCAGCCGGCGCAAAACTCTGACCAGTCGGGTGCGCGTTTCCTCCGTCAGCCAGACGTGACCGTCGGGCAATTCCAGATTTTCGCGCGCGTCGAGCTTTAAAATCCGCGCCGCTTCCATTGCTTCTTCGGCGCGACCTTCCGCGCTTCCGCGCGTGCCCATCTCGCCGCGCGTCACGTCGAGCGCGCCGGTTTTATAACCGAGAGATTTCATTTTCAAAAGCGTGCCGCCGACGGTCAGTTCCATATCGTCCGGGTGCGCGAAAATCGCCAGTATATCAACATTTATCATTTATCATTTACCATTTATCATTTATTGATTCGCGTTTTTTTGAGAATCGAGAATAAAATCTTTCCAATCTCGTCAGCATCGTCGTGCATACTTTTGAAGGATTTCTCGCTAATATAGTTGGTATCTTTTAAAAGCGAAAGCCAGTATTTTGTTTCCGGGCATTCTTTGTAAGCAATACTGATTTTACTCGAAAACTCCGCTTCCGAAATCGCGCCATTTGCTTCGGCGATATTTGCCCCGATGGACGTTCCGCTTCAAAGCATTTGTTTGGATAGAACAAATTCCTTTTTCTCGTCACACAAATACTGATATGCTTTTACTATTCTAATCGCAAAATCGTATGCTTTTGTGTAAGTAACATTGTCATTTGTCATTCTCGATAAATGATAAATGATAAATGATAAATGATAAATGAAACTTGTTATTTTGGGTTCGGGCACGGCGGTTCCGCACGCGCAGCGAAGCAGTTCCGGTTACTGGCTGGAAACTGAATCGGCGGGCTCCGTTCTGCTCGATTGCTCGGCGTCCGCCGTTTATCGAATGGCGCAGGAAAGACTCGATTGGGCAAATCTGGACGCGGTCTGGATTTCGCATTTTCATCTCGACCACATCGGCGGGCTCGCGCCGTTTTTGTTCGGCACGCGAAACGCGAACGAAACGAAGGAAAGAAAAAAGCCTCTCCGTATTTTCGGCGCGAAAGGCTTGCGCGCGCTGGTCGAAAAATTTGACGCTGTAAATAATTACAAGCTTTTCCGGCAGCCTTTTCCGGTCGAAATTCTGGAAGTCGAGCCGCTCGAAAAATTTGAAATTCTCGTCGGCGCGCAAGCCGTCGCTTTAAAAACGCCGCACACGGACGAAAGCCTCGCGCTGCACATCAGGCACAACGAGAAAACGCTCGTCTACACGGCTGATACGGGTTTTACGATGACGCTCGGCGATTTTTCCAGAGGCGTGGATTTA
>DATHBC010000051.1:0-3122 GCA_035296345.1 Pyrinomonadaceae bacterium
GTAAAACTGAAGAAATAAAAGAAGTTTCGGGTATTTTAAAACGCCTTATCGCCAATATTCTGGGTAAAGAATTAAAGAATGATAAAATTCTCGTCGCGGGTTTATAGATTGCTCTGAAAAGAAGATGAATCGTTTCTCCAAATTGATTTCCAGATATGTCCTGCAGGCGATTCTTCCATATTTTTTCTTCACCTGGATTCTGCTGAGCGTTATTCTTTTCGTGCAGCAAGCCAGCCGCTATTCCGAGATTTTTTTCAACGCCAACCTGCCGAATAATCTGATATGGCAACTGACCTTCGCGCTGGTTCCGAGCGTGATTGCTTTTACCTGCCCGATGGCGATTCTGGTCGGCGTTATCATCGGCTTGGCGAAAATGCAGGGCGACAGCGAGTTGACGGCAATTCGCGCGGCTGGCGTCGGAAATTTTCAAGTCGTTCTGCCGATTGTATTTGTGGGCTTGATTCTTTCGGCTTTCGCCTTTTTGATTAATTGGCAGGGCGTTCCGCTGGCGGCGCAGGTCGTGCGCAAAGTCGCGCTGCAAACCGCTCTTTTCAAGATGGAATCGCCTATTGAGCCCGGCGTCTTCAACACCGAAATCCGCGGCTACACGATTTATGTCAAATCCGGCGATATTCTCAAAGGCGCTTGGGAACACATCTTTATTTTTAATGAAGACAAGCAAACCGGACAAATGCGTCTGATAACGTCTAGGAATGGGAAGATTGATTCGAATAACGAAGACTCGGAACTGGTTCTGGAAGAAGCTTATGTCTCCACCTTCACGCCCAGCGATTCCGCTAAGCCGGTGCTTTTCGACAAAATCAGGAATCTGCGCTTCGTAATCCAGACGAAACGCGGAGAGATTATCGACAGGCTGAGTAAAACCGAAGAAAACGCCGACGAGATGGGATTGTCGGAACTAGCCGCTTTCGCCAGGAAAAAGGAAGGCAGAGAGCGCACGGAAGCTGAGGTTTTATGGCAGCGGCGAATCATTCTGTCCGTCACGCCGCTGCTTTTCGCCCTGCTGGGCGCGTCTCTGATTCTGCGGTTTAATCGAGGCGGCAGAGGTTTCGGAATTTTTCTCGCGCTCGCCAGCCTGATAGGTTATTATCTGCTCGCGCTGTTGGGCGAACAGCTCGCCCGCACGAATCGCATCAGCGTTTTAGCCGGAGGCGCGCTGCCGGTCTTCGTCACCGTTGCACTTATAATCTGGTTTAATTTTTCGCATAGAATCGGCTCGATGCGCCGGGTCATGATTTTTTCGCGTTTAAAAGAGCGCTTTCCGCTGCGGTTTGAAGCGAGTTCAAATAAACGCATTTATCTGAATCCCGCGACGGGAATTCTGGATTTTGACATCGTTTCCAATCTGCTTAAATTCTTTGCCCTGGCAATCGGGTTTTTAGGCTCGATTTACATCATCTTCACAGCCTTTGAGATGTGGCGCTTTGCGGGAACTATCGACAATGGATTCAGTCTTTTAAACAGTTATCTCGTCTATCTGATTCCGAATATTTACATTCAAATCGCGCCTTCGTGTCTGATGATTGCCACGCTCGCCACTTTCGTCATCAAATCCAGACAAAACGAAGTCGTCACGTGGACGGCTGCCGGGCAGAGCGTCTATCGTCTTTTGCTGCCGTGTTTTCTGCTGATGGCGGCAATCGGGTTGATAAACTGGCAGGTTCAGGAGAGGATTTTGCCGAAAACCAACCGCGTGCAGGACACTCTGCGAACGCAAATCCGCAATAAGGGAATTCTCAAAGCCAAAGAAGGGAAGTTTTGGGTGGCGTCCGGTAATCGCGTGTATTCGTTCGATTTAAGCGAGCAGGATTTTGCGCGGCAGAGGGTCACGAACCTCTACGTTTTCGAGTTTGCGGAAAGCGCCGAAAAGCTGAAATCATTTACCAGGACGGACGAAGCAATCTGGGCGAAAGATAAAATCGAATTAAACGGCGGGGCGCAGAAAACAATCTGGCTGGCAAACGACCGCATCGAGAGCACACAGCTCACGGCTGCCTCGGAAAGAATTCTGGAAGCAACATTCAATCCGTTTCGCCAGCTTTACACCAAACCGAATCAATTAACCGCGTCGGAAACAGCCGAAAAGCTCGCCGGCGCGGAATCCGAGAGCGAAAAGAGAATGTATGCGGTCGCGCTGGAGAAAAAATACACGACGCTTGTTCTGCCGTTTATCATCACGCTGTTTACCGCGCCGTTCGCGCTTTCTCTGAGCCGGAAGGGAAAAGCGATGACGGTCGGTTACGCGGTCGGCATCTGGCTGCTTTTTATGGGCATTACCAGCACCTTCGAGCAGTTCGGCTTAAACGGCTACGTCGCCGCGCCCGTCGCCGTCTGGAGCCCGCTCGTTTTATTTACGATTATCGGAATTTATCTGATCACAAAAGTTAAAACCTAAGAACTGAGAAGTGAGAACTGATAATTGAGAATACTTACTACATCAGAGTTCTCAGTTCTCACTTCAAAAAGGACAATAAAAAAGGCAAAAGTGATTTTAACCTTTCACTTTTGCCTTCAGCCTTGAGCCTTCATCCTTTAACTTAGGTTCCGGTTTCCCAGCTCGACATATATTCGAGCATTTCCGGCGTCAAGGTATCAATCGTGACGCCGAGCGAGCGGAGCTTGAGGCTGGCGATTTCCTGGTCGACTTCCGGCGGCAGCACGTGGACGCCCGCCGCGAGCTTGCCGTGCTGTTTGACCAGAAATTCAGCCGAAAGAGCCTGGTTGGCAAAGCTCATGTCCATCACCGAAGCCGGATGACCTTCCGCCGCCGCCAGGTTAATCAGGCGACCTTCGCCCAGAACGATAACGCTCTTGCCGTTTTTGCCCATGTATTCTTCGACAAACGGGCGGCGCGTTTCGACCGAATCCGACATTTCGCGCAAGGCTTCCAGATTCAGTTCCAAATCGAAGTGACCGCTGTTGCAGACAATCGCGCCGTCTTTCATCGATTCAAAATGTTCCCGGTCGATAACGTGACGATTGCCCGTGACCGTGACGAAGAAATCTCCGAGCTTCGCCGCTTCCGTCATCGGCATCACTCGGAAACCGTCCATCACAGCTTCGATGGCTTTAATCGGGTCGATTTCGCAGACGATGACGTT
>DATHBC010000052.1:0-3164 GCA_035296345.1 Pyrinomonadaceae bacterium
CCCAGTAAAAACAAGCACATTCGCGAAAATCAGCTTGCCAGGGCGAACAGAGGCTTTGCGTGAGCGCGCCGGGTTCGGCAATTTCGACGGGAATCTCGACATTATTGAAAAGCGGTCTTAAGTTTAGCGGCACAGTGACGATGCTTTGACCGCCGATAATTTCAAAACGACATTCGGGTTTCGGGTTTCCGCTATGAAGCACTTCGGCTAAAGCGTTAGACCATTCCAATGCTTCAGTCACCACGGTCGGTCCCTCATTTATGAGAATAGTGGCGCGCACGGGAAAATTTCCGATTGAAACCAAATCGTGATTGGTTGTTACTCCGGCGGATTCAGCTTCGCTTCCCGGCTCGACGCGAACGACACGGGTCGTTGCTTCATGGAATTCGACGCCGACCAAAAAATGTCTCCAGATATTGCGAAAGTCAAACTCGAGACCGGGAAAACAGTTGGAAATAGCCGAAATAGGCTTAGTGCTGGGCGGATTGCCGCGCGCTTCGTAGTTTAATTGAGCGGTCAAATTTTGTGGCGTAATCTTTTTCATAATTTTCTCCGTAAAAAAACCTTATGTATGTTTCACTTCAGGTTATACCGGAAGCGCGTTAATCCAATCGCGGACAATATCGATTCTTTTCTTCTGGGTTGTCGCATCAACTTGTTGAAATGGGATTCGCATCGGATGTCCGGGTCTTTCCAAAAGAGCGGGAAATGCTGAAGCGTCGGCGTTACCCGGCACGACCAGCGGCTGTCCGGCGAGCGGTCCGGCAAGCACGCCGCTGGCGTTCGACGTTTTCAGATATTCAAGCACCGCCGGCGGATCACTAAATAAATCGCTTAAACGTCGCCCATCGGGTGTATTAAATCGCGTATGGCGATTGGCATGAATACTCAATTCCGTAATGATTCGCAGCAGATCGGCTTCCGCCGGATTCGTAACTTCCGGCTCCAGTGGAGGTTGCGGCTCTTCGGAACTAAAATCCGCAATGGCTTTTTCGAGGATGCTAAGCTGTCGCCGATTGACGGCAAGATTAAATCCGTCGCTGCCGCGCATCATTGGCGGCATCATTTGCAACGTACCCGTTGTTAAATCAACAGCTTGCTCGTAACTGCGAAGTATACTGCGCATTAAACCTAATGCGCCGATAGCGGCTGCTCGCTCCTGGCTGCTCGCTCCTGGTTTTAATCCTTGCAGCTCTAGAAGCGTTCTCTCGTGAAATCCTCGTACTAAGGCATATCTAGCCCTTTCAGGCGGAAAAATATTGTCGTCGTTCTTTATCGGGTAGGCTGAATTCCACACATCCGAATTCATTAGGCGCATTGTTTCAAGAGCGCGACGCATCAAATCCGTTGCCTGCTCGAATGTTATTTTCTCGTTGACTTTCAAGCCTAGAAGCATTTGTTCGATTTCGTCGGCGACAGTTCGCAGATGAAAGCTGTCCGGTGCGAAATCGGGCGGTCCGACCGTAGCACGGGCTGAAGCGGAAAACTTCTGGTCATTGACCATCAATTCAACCTCGATGATGCCGTCGCAGGAATCATCTAAATATCCGAGATTGAGCCGCGCACCCGGCGGGCGACTACGAGCATAGATTCTTGCCGGACTAGTCGGTAGCGGCGTTCCCGTTGGGAGAGACGCGTCGCCGTCGTTATGTGTGTCCCATAAGCCGACGGTCGAGTCATAAACATCGTCGGAAGTGTTCGGGTCATTGACGCGATGTCCGTAAACTTTACCTTCCGCCGGAGTAAAACGGAGTTTGATTTCGGGAAAAGCATCGGTCGGCTTAATGTATTGTACCGAGCCGAGCTTGATTGTTTTTCCGGTCTTGAAATTGTTTGCGCGTCCGACCAAAGTATGCACGACATGGTCGCTGAACGCGCCGCTGTCAGCTTCGATTTTATCGTTGGCAATGCCTGTGCGACGGAAAATCTTGTGGTTGCCGACGCGGACTCGCCAGCGGATTTGTTCCGCAGAAGACTGCAAATAGGTCAGGTGGGCAGCGGTCAGAGGCTCTAAAAAGTCGTTATCATCAAATCGCGCCCAGACTTCAAAAAATGGACACACGGGTTTAATTAGTCCGTCCGCATCTCGAAACTTGACCGGTTTGGGCGGAACGACGGCACTCGTAATTTCGCCGGTTTCACGATTAACAACTAATGTTTCCGCCGGAATCAGCTCTCTGAAACCAATAACGTTTTCCTCATCGATTTGTGCCGTATAATTGTCCATCGGCTGGGACGACGAGCCAAAACGGGCAATCGCTATCGGCGGTAAAATCCTCAGTTCTTTTAAGACAGGCATTTTTCTCTCCCTTTTTAGCTCAATTAAGCTATTTGTCGATTAATAAATTCAAGCGCTTCGGCATCGCCCATTTTCAGATTGGCTATGATTTCGCTGATGTCGCCAGTCTCTGAAAGAATTTTGTCCTCAAGTAAACCGGCGGCTGTAATCAAATCACGATGAAGCCGCCAGCGGTCTATTTCAAGGTCAGGCACAGCCAGCGTGTAGTCTATCTCGAACGGCGGTCCGGCAAACGGAGCATTGCTGCCTCCGTCGTCGTTTTGCGACATCTTTATTAGCTCTGCGGTAATGGTGCTTAAATTAGGCATTTCTGCGAACAGCGCCCTATTTCGCAAAAAACCACGCGGCGTCGGATTGCCGTCTGCTTCGACATCGCCCGCCAGATAGAAATAATGCGAAAGATACGCGAGCAGCATTCGGTAGCGCAAATTAAATAATTGCGCCCATTGACGCGCGGTTTTATTTTTAATTCTGCCCTTTTCAAGTTCCGGGTCGGTAACCGGCTCGCCTAAGGTGTTCGGGTTAGGCGTAATCGGTAAAACAGGTTCTTCGGTTCCTTCCGCGTCTCGCTCGCGGTAAATTTTTAGAAACCTGTCAAAATGGCTGTTTGCCACCGTAGCCATCGAGCAGGCAGTCATTCCTTCGCCTTGAACGGCAATTTTGCAAAGCGCGTCGTGAGCTTCGGCTTTGTTGGTGACGGGCGATACGATGACTTGTTCATTAAGCGGAATTGAAGAATCAAATTCGGCAAACCAATGCGAGCCTTGAGCCTGAAAAGGTTTTGAATGAGGCATAAAATCCGTGTCGTCGAGTTTTTTCTCAAGCAAGTGCAGAATTTGTTTATACAGTAAGCCGACCCGATTGA
>DATHBC010000053.1:0-3805 GCA_035296345.1 Pyrinomonadaceae bacterium
CTTGAGAAACCCGCAAAATTATCGTCTCCGCGCGCGGCGGGGTTATTTTGTGAAAAAATAGAAACGTCGGAAACGGTAAGTGGTAAGTGGTAAGTGCTAAGTTCGTTATTTTATAACTGCAACTTACCACTTAGCACTTACCACTTACCGCTTTTTCGCGGAACTCATCTGCCGTTTTTCTTTCGGCTTGCCGAATTCCGCCTGCGCGAAAGCGGCGAACGACAAGATTTGGAGTCCGGAAAAGGGATTATTGTCGCTCGCGGCTTCGTTCTCTTTGAAAGTCTTCGGCAAGTCTTCCGACCGCTGCCTGTTTGTTTTTCGGCGTCGCTTTAGGCATCGGAGTCGGAACGGCGATATTTCCCATCACGAAAACGTCGCCCATCACGGCATCTTCAGGCGTTTGTTTCGGGGCGGGCGTCGGCTGGTAGGCAATCGCGCCCATCAGCACGCGTTCCCTTTTCGGCTGGCTCATCAGAGACATCAAGCCCAAGCCGCTCAGCAGACCGAAGAGCAGCGAAACAAAAGCCGCCGCCGTTCTGGAAATGCGTTTTTTCAGCGCCTGCCAGCCGACCGGGCAATCTTTCGTTAAAACCGTTCCGTCGGCGCGTTTGTAAAATCTGACGCACAGGCGACCTTCGGAATTGAGCAGCAGATTTTCCGCTTCCGCTCGGGTCATTCCCGAAAGGTTGTAAACGTTCAGCTTGCACTCGCCGCAGAAACGCCTGCGGTCGCTCCCAATCATCGCGCCCCAATCCTGCGAACAGGGCGACGCGATTTTCAAATTGTTCAGCGGACTCGTAAATTTAGCCATAAAAACTCCGTTCAAAATTAACTCGGGCGCTTGCCTTTGTTCTTTTGAACGGAGCCGGAAAATTTTTCTTGCAGAATTTTCTGAAAAATCTTTATTTTTTTACTTCCCAAAAACTGACGGTTTTCGAACCGAAAATATTCGATGAATCAAAGGCATAGACGTATTTTCTTCCGTTATTTATCCAGCCCGCTTTGCCGAGACCGCTTTTTTTGATTCTGTTGTGTTTGTCGTATTTTACTTTTTCGGGATTGAAAATCGTCTGCAATAGCTTGCCCGTTTCCGTCTCGAAAACCGCCGTCACATCGCCGTCGTAACGCAGAATGTAGCGGTAATCGGGGCTGAACGCGGTGTATTCCGTGTTGGTCGGCGTGTCTGTCACATAATAATTATAACTATTCGGATCATAGTTACTGCTCGGCGTGTAAGTTTCCAAGCCGAGCGCGTAAAACCTTCGGGCGGCAACGTTCCAGACGGAAAACGCGCCCAATTCGGTTTCGTAGAGATATTTGCCGTCGGGCGTAAACTTCAAATCGTAGCCCGCTTCAAACGCCGCGTCGAAAACCAGTCTTCCGGTCGCAATGTCGTAAAATTCCGTTTTCGGTTCTTTTTTCTCAGCCCGGTTAACGCGCGCGACCATCAGCAGATTTCTGTCGTTCAAAAATTTCACCGCCGGAAAACGCTCTTTCTCGCTTTGACGGACAATTTCGTAAACCGGCTTTCCGCCGCCCGAAACTTCAAAAACGGAAACTTTGCGGTCATCGCGGACGACTATGTATTTTCCGTCTTCCGTCACGCCTTGAAATTCCACGGTGTCCTTCGGATTATCCGAAACGATTTCTAGTATCGGTGTATTATCGGCTCGCATATCGTAAACGCGAAGCTTGCTGTCAACCTCGACAATGACGAATCTGTCGCTGATGATTTGGACGAAATCTATATCTTCCTTCGGATTTTGCCGCAAAACTTCCAGACGCGGCGCGCCGCTGCCGCCGATGTCGTAAACGCGGAGCTGTTCGTCGATTTTGACGACGATATATTTCCGCTCGAAAATTCCCTTAAAACTAAAACTCCCTTTCGGGTTCGGATTGGAAATTTCAAATTTCGGCTGCCCGCCGCCGTCGATTTCCCAGACGAAAACCCGGTCGTCGCGTTTTGAAATCAGAAATTTTTCGTCCGCGCTGACGGTCGTTTCCTGATATGCGGTTTCGGGCTTCAGATTTTTCGCCGCGTATTCCTTTTCGACCGCGCCGCTTTTCACGTCGCGGAGCGTTAAAGTATCGCCCTGCTTGCCGTTTAAACCCAGAGCCGACCAGACGACTTTCGTGTCGCCCGAACCGACAATCATTTTTTCATCGCTGCGAATTTTCTGATGCCACTTGTATTCCCTGATTGAAACGACTTCTCTAGCCGTAAACCGGTCTTTGTCCCAACTGGCAAAAGCGCCGGTTTTATCCGTTACGCCGAAAGTCATGATTTCGTTTTTGTTTTCGTCAAAAGAAACGTATTCGGTCGAAACGTTCGGCAAATCCATGACCGCGATTTGTTTTAAATTCTGCAAATCACGCACGACGGCGGAACGCAGCGGATTAGCGCCGGTTTTTTCGACGGTAATTATCCATCTGCCGCCTTCATCAACTAAAAACGGTCGCCAATTCAAAATCCGAGGAATGCTCAAAAGCAGGTATGTACTGACAAAACCGCGCGGCGCGAACTGCGGAATCTGGTGCGGAACGGAATTGAGCAATTTGGCGTTGTCAACGTCCCAAACCTGCAAATTTTTCTCGCCGATAATCAGAAGCCTTTTGCCGTTTTCGAGAAATTTATGCTCGATAATCTTGTCTTCGCCGCTCGTAAAACCGATTTTTGATTTAAATTCCAGAATCTCGCCGTCATTTTGAGCAAAAACAAAACTGAACGCACAAATTATTATTAAAACAACTGCAAATTTCTTCATATTCACCTCTGATTTTTCCGGCGTTTACCTGTATATCGACAGACACGAAATCCGGCGCGAAAGTTTCACTCATTGAGCTGAAAAATTAAATTTATTAAGAATTCAATTCAAATTTTATTCAATTTCAAATCTGGCTAAGACGGCATATCTGAGTTTGATTTTGGAAAAGCTCAGAGTGGTTTCGGAATCCTGAGAATCGGATGTTCTGATATTTGATGTTACGCTGCTGTTGCTCATAAGTCCGTAGCTGATAGCTCTCGGCGAATTTTCATCGGGAATTTCCTGAATAAATACGGATTTTCCGATTCTTTCGCCGATAGCGCCGAGCATATATTCGGCTTTGGTTTTGGCGGCTTTGAGCGCTTCCATTTTTGTTTCTTTGCGAAAGCGCGTCAGCTCGCTGTGCGTCGATTCGATTAAATCCAGATTGGCGATGTTTAAGCGGTCGGCGATTTCCTGCAATTTTTCGATTTTTGCCAAATCTTTCAGTTTCAGTCGATAATCTTTGGTTCCGAGCGTATCTTTCGTCTTTTTGCGCGAGATATAGACGGAAGTTAAATCAAAAATCGTCAAATCTTTCTGCACATCGACGCCGAGATTTGTAAGTTCTTCCTTTAATTTTGCTTCCTGCATTTCAATCGTCAATTTCTGCTTGTTCTCGCTGCGCTCCAAAAGCGTGATTTTGAACGTGAATTCATTCGGCGTAATCAAAGTTTCCGCTGAACCCGTCACTTCGATAACTCTTTTTTCCGTATTCGTTTGACCGAACGCGTTCGCCGTTATAAAACACACCGCGACACTCAGCAAAAAAATATAATTTGCTTTTTTCATATTCGTTATTTTCCTTTTTGAATAGATTTTTAGCTTTGAACCCTTCGATATTTATGCGTAATCGGTCGCCGCCGCCCGACGCCGATGGCGTTTCTGGAAATAATAATCGTCGGCGGAAGCTGCTGGCGCTTGAATTCGTTGGCGGGCGATTCGACCTTGTTCAAAACTTCGTAGACAAGGCGCGCGTCGTTTCCGGCGACGATGATTTC
>DATHBC010000054.1:0-1775 GCA_035296345.1 Pyrinomonadaceae bacterium
GCCGCGAGCACCAGATTGTGTTTTTCGCGCGCCAGCCGCCGGGCGAACGCTTCGCCGATGCCGCCCGAAGCGCCCGTTATCAAAGTCGCTTTCATAAATCCCTATCCGCCGTTAAAATTTCTTCGCCTTTAACAGCATACAAAAACGAGCCGGGAATTGCCGCAAAAATTATCAGCGTTCCCGTAGAACGAATTATTTTTGCGATTAACGGCGTCTGATGAAGCAATCCGGTTTCCGTCAATAAATAATTCCAATCGTGAAAACCGCCTTCCGCGCCGGTCAAGCCGCTCAATAAAGGCAACTGCATCACGACCGCGTCGGCGGCGTAAACGTAAACGTCCGTGATGCTCTGCCCGACCCAGAACAAAACAATCGAAGCCGAAAAAGGCTTCCGGTGATAAAGGAAATAACCGAAAAAGACGAGCGGTGCGATAACCTGAAACAGCGAGCCGCCCGCGACGCCCGTAAACTCGCCGAAAAGCCGAAACAAAACGTGCCCGGCTTCGTGAATCGGCGTGTGGACGAGATGCGGAAAAACCGCTTTCGGCGGGTCGTAAGCGCACCAGAGAAAATAAACTGCGGCGATAAAGGCGATGATTGTTTTCGATGTGTCTCTTTGCATTTGGCAGGAACGCTGATTTTTCAGGATGGTTTCGGATTGATTGGGATTTCATTTTATTTATCCCGGATAACCCTCTTCTATCATAATCAATCGGCGCTCCGTTTTTAAAGCAATTTATTTTTCGTGACGAAAAATCGCACCGATTGATTGAAAAGCTGCGGTCGCTCCATCATCAGAAAATGGCTGACGCCCTGCCACATCCGAAAATCCAGATTCGGCGCAATCGAGCGGTAAAAATCCGCCGTGTCCGGTTTCCAGAAAGGCGACTGTGCCAGAATCGCCAGCACGGGAACGTTGATTTTATCGTTCGTCCAGATTTTTTCGTCCGTCATTCCAGCCATCGCGCTGACGGCGACGTGCTCCGGCGTGGCGAGCATCGCCGCGCGAATTTCCTGTCTGAGCTTTTCGTCGCTCATTCCCATAGTTATGCCTTCAACCATTTTCGGCGCGTTGGCTTTGTAATCCGCGCGCAGAAAAGCCATGTATTGTTCGTTTTGCTCCTTCGTTCCCATCGGTCGCAGCGCGCCGTCGACAATCACCAAACCCAGAGTTTTTTCCGGATAAAGCCGGTAGAACTGGCGAATAACGGGCGTTCCCATACTGTGACCGACAAGGACGGCTTTTTTAATCCGGGCGTCCTTCATCACGGCTTCGATTGCTTTGGCGAAATATTCCATCGAATAATCGGTCTGCGGCTTGTCGCTCAGCCCGTGACCGGGCAAATCGACGGCGACGACGCGATAATTCGGAAAAGCATGGATACTCTGCCGCCAGAAATCGGCGCTGCACGTCCAGCCGTGAACGAAAACGAGCGCGTTTTTGTCTTTTCCGCCGACATCGTTGTAATGAACTTTCACGCCCCGGAGCTCGGCGAATTTGCTTTTTAAAGCCTGTTTTCCGGTTTGGGCGGAAACTGAAACGGCAAAACACAAAATCACAAAAAGCCGGATGAAATTTAATCTTTTCATTTTGCTGGAAATCTCCTTAAAAATTCTTCTCTGGAAACGGCGTAAAATAGGCACGGCTCGCCGTAATGCTCTGCGGTTTTCTCGTAGCGCATGCCGCATTTTTCCATGATTCGCCACGAGCCTGTGTTTTCGGGAACGGCGACGGCGACGACGCGCTCCAAACCGGCTTTTTCGAAACCGTAGCG
>DATHBC010000055.1:0-2937 GCA_035296345.1 Pyrinomonadaceae bacterium
GCACGCGCAGAAGCCGAATCTGCCTTACACGCCGGGCAAAGACGCGGCGGGCATCATCGAAGCCGTCGGCGAAAATGTTTCAAATTTTAAAATCGGCGACCGCGTTTACACGGCGGATTCGGTTTCGGGAACTTACGCCGAGTTTGCTCTATGCGCGGAAAACCAGGTTCACAAATTGCCGGAAAACGTTTCGTTCGAACAGGGCGCGGGAATTTTCGTGCCCTTTGCGACGGCTTACCGCGCGCTGTTTCAGAAAGCGAAGCCGCGCGCGGGCGAGACGGTTTTAGTTCACGGCGCGTCGGGCGGCGTCGGGATTGCCGCGTTGCAGTGGGCGAAAAATTTCGGCTTGAAAATCATCGGCACGGCAAGCTCGGACGAAGGGAAAAAGCTGGTTAAAGAACAGGGCGCGGATTTTGTTCTCGACCACGCGGACGCGAACTATTTGGATGAAATCAAGAAAATTACCGGCGGCAAAGGCGTCGATATAATTCTGGAAATGCTCGCCAACGTGAACCTGCAAAAGGATTTCGAAGTGCTGGCGATGTTCGGGCGAGTTTCGGTAATCGGCAATCGCGGCACTCTGGAATTTAACCCGCGCGCGATGATGGGCAGAGACGCGGCGGTTTTCGGAATGTCGCTTTTCAACGCGCCGCCGGCTGAAATGCAGGAAATCCACGCCGCCATTTACGGAGGCTTGAGCGAAGGCTTTCTGAATCCAATCGTCGGCAAAACCTTCCCGCTGGCGCAAGCCGCCGAAGCTCATCGCGCCGTTATCGAAGAAAAAGCTTTCGGCAAGATTGTTTTAAAAACGGAAAACGGATAACGGAAAATGGAAAATGTATAAAGACGATAGACGGAAGTCGGAAGACAATAGAAATTATTCCCTGCCTTTTGTCTTTTCAATTTTCCGTTTTCCGTTTTCCGTTTTTACGTTAATTCAACACCGCTTTCATCGCTTCTTCCAGATTGGTGAATTTAAACTCGAAGCCGTTTTCCAGAAGTCTTTCGGGCAAAACGCGCGCGCCCTGCAAGAGGAGAGTTTCGCCCATTTCGCCGAACATCAGTTTAACGGCGAATTCGGGAACGGGCAGAATCGCCGGGCGGTGCAGGACTCTGCCGAAGGTTTTGGTAAATTCCTCGTTTGTGACGGGATTCGGCGCGACGGCATTGATTGCGCCGCGCAGTTTTTCGTTTTCGAGCGAGAGATGAATTATCCGGATTAAATCTTCCAGCACAATCCAGCTCATCCATTGCTTGCCGCCGCCGAGGCGACCGCCGACGCCGAATTTAAACGGCGTCAGCATTTTTTCCAGCGCGCCGCCGTCCTTTGCCAGCACGATGCCGATGCGCGGCATCACGACGCGCGCGCCGAATGCTTCAGCCTTTTCGGCTTCCGTTTCCCAGGCGTCGCAGATTTCCGGGAAAAAGCCTTTTCCCTTCGCGCTGTCTTCGGTCAAAATTTCGTCTTCGCGGTCGCCGTAATAGCCGATTGCTGAGGCGGAAACCAGAACGGGCGGCGGGTTTTTCAGCGACTTCAAAGCCTCGACCAGAACGCGCGTGCCGTTGACGCGGCTGTCGCGGATTTTTCGTTTTTTTTCCTCCGACCAGTTTTCCGACGCCACATTGTCGCCCGCCAGATGAACGACCGCGTTGAAGTTTTCCAGCTTTGCGCGCTCCGCGTCGGAAAAACCCGTTTCCGAGTTCCACTGAATCTCGTCCGCCGCTTGCGGAGTTTTTCGCACCAGGCGAAAAATTTCGTGACCTTTTGCTTTTAAAGTCGGAATCAAGTGCGTTCCGACCAGCCCGCTCGCGCCTGAAATTAAGATTTTCATAGGGTTTATAGATTTCCTTCCTTTATTTTCCGCGCCAAATCATTTCCCTTTTCCGTTCCCCAATAATCGTAGAAATGAGAAGAGCCGTAGTAAATCGGCAGCTTACACTCGACACATTTTTTTGTCGGCACAATTCTTTTACGGTAATCAAACCGCTGTCGGCAACGCGGGCATTTCCAGCCGTCATTTTCAGAAAAGTTAGAAATAAAGATGACAAAAGCAAAGACAATAAATAATATCACGCTGAAATAATCGGGCATTTGAGGCAGGAAATATCTCAGCAGCAGAATCAGCGGAACGATTATCAAAACGAGCAGACAACCTAAAGAATTACCTTCTTTGTAGTCGTCCCATTCAGTTTGATATTTGGAAATTTCTTCCGGCATCTACTGTTTTCCCTGCAAATCGCGCCGGATAAATATTACCATTTTTTGAATTTCGTCTTCGGTCAGTTGATTTTTAAAGGCGGGCATCGGCAATTTCCCGTGCGCTATCTGCTCGTAGATTTCCTGCTCCGATTTTTTTTCGATGTCGCCGAAGCGTAAACTCGGCACGAATTTGCCGTCGACTTCCCTGCCGTAGGCTTCCGCGCCGTGACAAATCGCGCAGTTTTGCCGGTAGAGCGATGCTTCGTAAGATTTGCTTTCGGCGATGACGACGCCGCCGTTGCGCTTCGATTTAGTCTGAACGCAAGCGGCAATCGAAAAAACGATAAAAAGAAAAACCAGCAAAACCTTTAATTTCAACACAATTTTATTTTTGCCTTTTACCTTTTTCCTTTCGCCTTTTGCCTTATTTTATCGCGCCTTCAATCGGGCTGGACGCGGACGCATAAAGTCGTTTCGGCATTCTGCCGGACAGGTACGCGAGTCTTCCAGCCTGCACCGCCAGCTTCATCGCCGTCGCCATCTGCGCGGGATTTCTGGATTCGGCAATCGCCGTGTTCATCAGAATCGCGTCCGCACCGAGTTCCATCGCAATCGAGGCGTCCGACGGAACGCCGACGCCCGCGTCGACGATAATCGTCGCGCCGGGTAATTGTTCGCGCATAATCCGCAAATTTGAAGGATTCTGCACGCCCATTCCGGAACCAATCGGCGCGGCG
>DATHBC010000056.1:0-5559 GCA_035296345.1 Pyrinomonadaceae bacterium
GTCGTAGTAGGCGTTTAAATCGACGCCGGCGTTGTGATAAAGAACCAGTTTTTTGCGGTCGGGCGCGGAGCGCGCCCACGCCGTCAGATTGCCGTTCAGCGCCTCCCAGACTTCCAGCGCCGCCAGCGCCGCCTCGCGGCATTGCCAGAAAAGAAACCCGGGCGTGCCCGGCTCGTAAAGTCCCTGATTAACCTGATTGACAAACGTAAATCCAGCCCGTCCAGCCGGACGATTGCGGCGCGCGTCTTTCCGGCGCAGCGGCAGAGCCGATAACGCCAAAGGGTCATTCGGAATAAAATTTATAGGCATAGTTTCTCCTTTTTTGTAGTATGTATGTAGGTAAGTAAGCCGGAAAACGGACAGGCATCCTGCCAATCGAATTTGTCCGTTTTATATGCTGCGGGCACAATCTTTTAAGCTGTTCAAACTGTTATGACTGAACGCGTCGATTCATTACAGATTATTATGCTGAATATTTTTATCGAACTTCTGTTTGTCGACGAATTGCAGCCCCTGATGCGAAGCGAAACCGCCGCCCGGATAAAGCGGTTTCCGGCAATAACAGCTGAAGCTTCGAAAAAGATTTCGCCTTTATATTCACTTGATATGGCGAACTATCTTACATAGACGGGTATTTTAAGTCAAGAAAAATATATTATTCGGAACCGCGAATGAGAATATCGTTCCCGTTCGTCATTACGTAATTCCAACCTGAAAAAATAAATTCCGCATAATTAATTATGCGGAATCGGAAAGTGCGGCAGATTTTAGAAATAAAAATAAATTACGGAATGTTTTCGAGATTACCTGTGCTCCAGAGCCAGCTTCAGAAAATTCTCGAACAGGATGCGACCGTCGCGTGATTCGTTCGGGTGCTGCCAGCGGGTCGGGTTTTTCGACCAGTCTTCGAAAGATTTTTCCAGATGAAACTGGACGGCGTAAATCATTTGACCTTCGCTTCGTTTAACCATCATCTGATTTTTGCACAGGTAAGCGGTCGCCAGCAGCTTGAAGCCCGCGGGGACGCCTTCGATTTGCAGACCGTGATTTTGCCAGACTCTTAAGATATTGTCCTCGGTCGTGTATTGCTGCCAGATGCCCGTGGTTTCGTCGTCGATGCCTGCAAAAATCGGGTCGGTTTTGTCGATGATTTTGATAAAGCGATATTGATATTCGACAACGCGCCCGGTGCGTTTTTCCGACGGTTCGAGCTTGTCGAGCGTCGTCAGCCTGCCGCCGAAACAAGTGCCGACCAGTTGATGCGCGCCGCAAATCGCGAGCACCGGAATTTTTGTAGTTTTCAAAAACGCTCCGGCTTTTTCCAGATGCGCGGGATTGTAATAGTCAAAGTCGGAAAGCGTCCCGCTCATCACTATCGCGTCGGGTTTGAAAGCATTCGCCGCTTCCGCGATTTCCGATAAATGCACGGTCAGAGTTTTCGGCTGCTGCACGAGCCGCAAAACGTTTTTCGCGATGTTGTCGCAAGCCATGCCGGAAATCTTGCGCTCCCATCGCAGCTTCGATTCGCTCGTGCCGTTCCATTCGGCTTTAGCCAGTTCGGAAAGGTCGGTCTCGTAGCGCAAAAGGTCGTTGACGATTAATACTTTGGCGTGCTCGATTTTTTTCTCAATCGGCTCGTAACGGCAGAAATTCTGCTTGTTGAAAGGAAACGGCAGCGTGTGGGATTCGTATTTATTTTTTCCAGCGTCTAACATACCCTTTTTATGATATAACAATTTCCTAAAAAATTAACCTTTGGTTGGATAAAAATTCATCCCGGCGCGATGCCCTTGAAATTACGAATTACGAATTACGAATTACGAACGGTCGATAAAACTCGAACTTTCGATTTATTTAAACCCGATTCGTAATTCGTAATTTGTAATTCGTAATTGATTTTATTGCCTTTGCTTGGTGCTTTGCCTGAATTCCGGCATCAGCGCGCCGGCTCCGATTTCATCGAGTTCGCCGCGGATTTCCCGGATAAGAGCGGAGCGGAGTTTTCCTTTTAATTGAGGCGTTTTGCCGCGCGTTTCCTCTTCAAACAAAAGCAGCGTCCGCTGCCACGAGGATTCGAGCTCGTCCGCCAGGTGTGAGATTTTGGTGATGTCGTACGGGACGGCGATTTCCCGGCAGCCCAGCCGCGCGAAAACCTGCAAATAACGCGCGGTCGATAAATCGGGACACGACAGGCGCTTGTTTCTGACCTTCAGCTCGACGCCGAGCAGAGTGTGTTGAATTTCGGTTTTATTTTCGCGCGCCTCGACGTCGAGCCGGTAAGCGCGCGTGCGCAGAGTGCGGATTTTGTCGCGATAGATGACCGGCAGCCAGGTTTCGCTTAAATTTTCTTTGATGTGCGAAGCGATTTCCATATCCGAAAGTTCCAGGTTCAAAGTTCCAAGTTTCAAGTTAAGAAATTGACGAGTAATTAACTTGAAACCCGGAACTTCGAACCTGGAACTTTTTATTAGCGAATCGACATAACCGGCGAGTTCCTGAATCTTTCAATCACGCCGTCGCTGAAAATTCCCAGGTAAAGCACGCCGAGAACCGTTATCAGAAGAACCGCCGCAAGGCTCGCCGAAATTTTCGGGCTGACCCAATCGGTCGTTCTTTCGCGGAAGAACATCACGACGATTAAGCGCAGGTAATAATAAGCCGAAATCGCCGTGTTGACGACCGCGACGATGACCAGAGCCGTCAAAAGCGTGTTTCCGGCTTCGAGCGCCGGGCGGAAAACAAGGACTTTGCCCATAAATCCGGCGGTCAGCGGCAATCCCAGAAGGCTCAGCATAAACAGCGAGAGCGTAAAAGCCAGCACGGGCGATTTAAAACCTATACCGTTGTAATCTTCAAATTCGGTGCGGCGGTCGTTTTTCTGTCCGATCAGCGTGACGACGGCAAACGCGCCGAGATTCGTCACCGCGTAGGTCAGCATATAAAACGCGACGGCGATAATCGCCTCGTCGCGCTTATCGACGGTTTTCGCCATTCCCGCGCCGAGAAATCCGACCAGCGCATAACCGGCGTGCGCGATTGACGAATAAGCGAGCATTCGCTTGACGTTATTCTGCGCGATGGCGGCGATGTTGCCGACGGTCATCGTCAGCATCGCCATGACGGTCAAAGCCGTGACCCAAGATTCATGCAGAAACTGCGACGCCTGCATTCCGGCGATTAACGGAAAGCCGAGAACGAAAACGCGCAGGAACGACGCCAGCGCCGAAGCCTTCGGTCCTGCCGCCATAAACGCCGTGACGGGCGTCGGCGCGCCTTCGTAAACGTCCGGCGTCCAGACGTGAAACGGAACCGCCGCCGCTTTAAAGCCAAATCCGACCACCAGCATCGCCGCGCCCGCCAGAAGCAGAGCGGGGAAGTTCGGGTCCGCGATTTTCGCCGCGATTTCCGTGATGTTGGTCGTCGCCGTCGCGCCGTAAATCAGAGCCATTCCGTAAAGCAGAAACGCCGAGGCGAACGAGCCTAAAATGAAATATTTCATCGCCGATTCGTTCGAGCGCAAATCCGTTCGACGCAAGCCCGCCATCACGTAAGTCGCAATCGAGAGCGTTTCCAGACCGAGAAAGATGATAACGAGGTCGTTGCCCGAAGCCATCAGCATCATCCCGAACGTGGCAAACATAAGCATCGCGTGGTATTCGCCGATGGGCACGTCTTCGCGCTCGACCCAGATGGTCGAAACCAGAATCGTCAGCGCCGAAACCAGCAGAAAGACGACCGAAAAGCTGAGCCGCAGCCCGTCGAGCGCAATCATTCCGTTCCACGCCGATTGCGCTTCGCCGCCGTTTGACGTCCAGAGCCAGAACAAAGCGACCGCCGACAACGCCAGACCGACGAGCGCCACCGCTCCGGTGACCTTGCGCTGGCGCGGCGCGAAACAATCGTAGAGCATGACGACGATGCCGAAGACCGCGACAATCATTTCCGGCAGAACAATCGACAGATTGACGTTCGGATTGACTAAGGTTTGTTGTAATAAAATCGTGTTCATTTTAATTTTTCTCGCCGGCTTTGGTAATAACGGCTTCTTTTTTGACCGGATAATTTTTCTCGCCGGCTTTTATCTCGATTGGTAAAAAATTTTCCTTCGGCGGCAGCGGGCACGAAAACTCCGAGCTGCCGTAAGCGCAAGAAGGATTAAACGCCAGGTTAAAATCCAGAATCGTTTCCCCGTCTTTCGGCATCGCCAGGTAGAGGTATCTGCCGACGCCGTAAGTTTCCCTTCCGCTCGTCTGGTCGCGGAAGGGAATAAAAAGCGAGCTTTTATATTCCTCGAATTTCGGGTCGTTCAATGTCTGCTCGCTTTGATATGCGCCGAGAGCGTAACCTTCGCCGCCCAATTTAAAACTCAGCGTGCCGACTTTTTTATATTTGCGCGCCCTGCCCGAAGAAGTCGGCAGCATAAAATATTTCTCGTCGGGCGTGCGGGTAAAAATTGCCCTGACTCGATAATTCGCCTCGACCGGAAAGTATTTTAAACCCTGAAATCCGGCGATTTCGCCCGGCGGCAAAGGCGAAAGCTGCCGGTTGCGAAAATCTTTTTCGCGCCCTTCGCGAAAGATTTTAACGTTGTCCGTGCCGTAATAATCCTGCGCGCTCGCGGCGAAACACGCGCCGAGACAAAGCAGAATCGTAATTGTGAAAATAAAAAATTTCATCCGGCGAATTTCTAAATTTTAATACTAATTGCGGGTTAAAACTTTATTCATATATTTTAGTTGCAAGTCGCGCATCTTTCCAGCGTGAAACGCCGAATTCTGCCGTTATTTCGCCGAGTTTACAGTAATCCGCACATATTTCATGCGGTGAGCCGCGAGGCTTAAATCCGCCGGGCGCGAATTATTCGCCAGCCACTCAGCCGCCGGCTGATTTGCCGACAGCTTATCAATCGCCGATGCGTCGAGCCAAACCGCGCCGCCTTCATTCTCGATAGCCTGAATCTCGCGCTCGAATTCCTCGGCGGACGTAAAATTCAAAGGCTTCCAGACAGCCGCCGGGTTAAAGTATCTGACCAGACGATTATTCGTGTCGAGCAAATCGAACGCCGCCCGGTTCGGCACGTGAAAGACGACGGTTTTGTCCGACCAGATTTGATTTGCCCGCAAAGCCAGCGCCAGCGGCGTATTTTCCCTGACTCTGGAATTCGGATAAATATAAAAAAGAAAATTATAAAGACAAAGCGCGGCGACCAGCGCCGCCAGCCGCCCGCGCCGCCGTTTTTGCCCGCCGGAATTTTCCAGCGGCGCGAGCAGCGCGGCAATTAAAAGTATCACAGCCGGAAAATAAAAAAGCCTGTAAAACGTATTGCCGGGAATAAAGAAAAATAAAAAAATCAGATACGGAATCATCCACATCAGAGCGAGCAGAACGAGCGGCTCGCGATAAAATTTTCGCTGCGCCGAGCCGCCGCCCAAACGCCGGATTTTGATTTCTTTGATGTTTTTCAAAAAACTGAAAGCGAAAAATAAAACGGTCGCGGCGAAAATAATCAATAAAACGACGGTCAAGCCGTTCCTGTCAAACAGGCGCGAGCTGCCGTCG
>DATHBC010000057.1:0-5960 GCA_035296345.1 Pyrinomonadaceae bacterium
CCCGTTTTCTGGATTGCCGAGGAAGACCACGATTTCGCGGAAGTAAAGAAAACCTTCGCCGTCGATAAATCCGGAAAATTGTGCGAGCTGGAAAACACGCCGGAAAACTATGTCGAAAACCAGCCGGTCGGCGCAATCGGGCTGGACGCGACGATTGAAAAAACAATCGACGAGCTTCTGCGGGCTTTCACGCACACGGAATTTACCGGGAAACTAAAGCATCTTTTAATCGAAAGCTATCGCGCGGGCGAAACCTTTTCGACGGCTTTCGCCCGTTTTGCCGCCGCCGTTTTCGCCGAAAAAGGTTTGATAATCTTTTCGCCGCTAAACGAAAAGCTGAAAAGGCTCGCCGCGCCGATTTTTTCGCAAGCCGTTAAAAAGTCCGGCGAAATCCGCGCGGCTTTGCTTTCCCGAACCGAAGAGCTCGAAGCGAGAGGCTATCACGCGCAGGTTCTGGTCGAAGAAGATTTTTTCCCGTTTTTCCTGCTTGACGGCGCGAGCGGAAAACGGCTGGCTTTGAAAAAAACAAGGGAAAATAATTTCCGGGCGAAGGATTCCAAAACGGAATTTTCGCTCGACGAATTAATCGAAATCGCCGAAAATTCGCCGGAAATTTTAAGCCCGAACGCGCTCATGCGCCCCGTCGTGCAGGATTATCTTTTGCCGACGGTTTGTTATTTCGGCGGCGCGGCGGAAATCGCCTATTTCGCCCAGAACGCGGAGATTTATCGAATTTTAAATCGCCCGGCGACGCCCGTCCGTCACCGCGCCAGCTTGACAATCGTCGAAGCCCGACACGCGCGGACGCTCTCTCGATACAATCTGAAATTCAGGGATTTATTTGACGGCGAAGAAAATATTTTCGCCTCGATTGTCGAAAAATTTCTAGCCGGCGGCGCGGCGCGCGAATTTGCCGAGGTCGAGGAAATCATCAACACGCAGCTTAACCGCCTTGACCGCAGCCTGCTGGAAAGCGAGCCGACGTTATCGCCGAATCTGGCGACGCGGCGACGCAAGATTATGTATCACATCGGCGCGCTCAGAAAAAAATTTTACCGCGCCGAAATCCTGAAAGACCAAACCGCGCGCCGCCACATCGAAACGCTTTTCGCCTCGCTTCTGCCGCACAAAGCCTTGCAGGAACGAACTCTTAACGCGACGTATTTTCTGAATCTTTACGGCGAAAACTTTATCGAATGGCTTTTTGATGCGGTTGACGCGGAAGAAAAACGGCATCGGATTTTATATTTGTAATGAATAAAATAAAAGTCTTACCGGACAATCTGGCAAATCAAATCGCGGCGGGCGAGGTCGTCGAGCGCCCGGCTTCGGTTATCAAGGAACTGCTGGAAAACGCTCTGGATGCCGGCGCGACGCGGCTGCAAATCGACATCGAGCTGGGCGGGCGTCGTTTGATGCGCGTGGCGGACGACGGGCACGGAATGAGGCGCGACGACGCGGTGCTGGCTTTCGAGCGGCACGCGACATCGAAAATTCAAACGCTCGAAGATTTGGGAAAAATCCAAACGCTCGGCTTTCGCGGCGAGGCGCTGGCTTCGATTGCCTCGGTTGCCAAAGTCGAGCTGATTACGAAGACCGCTGAAGATACAGCCGCGACGCGCGTTTATATCGAAGGCGGGCGGCTCGTCGACGTGAAAGACGCGGCGCGAACCGCGGGCACGACGATTTCCGTGCGAGATTTGTTTTTCAACACGCCGGCGCGGCGTAAATTCATGCGTTCGGAAGCGACGGAAAATTATCATCTGACCAGCATCGTGACGCATTACGCGCTGGCAAATCCGGCGATTGCCTTTACTCTGACCAATAACGGAAGGGAAGTTTTGCGCGTTTCGCCCGCGAAAGATTTGCGCGAGCGCGCGTTTCAGATTTTCGGCGCGAATCTGATTGAGAGCCTTTTGCCGGTGGCGGGCGGGCGCGAGTTCGTCGCCAGAATCAGCGGCTACGTTTCCGCGCCGCGCGAGCGCCGGACGACGCGCGACGCGCAGTATTTTTTCATCAACGGGCGTTTCGTCCGCGATAAGATTATTGCGGGCGGGCTGCTGGAAGGCTTTCGCTCCGTTTTGCCGCACGGCGTTTATCCGGTCGCGTTTCTGTTTCTGGAAATTCCGCACGAGGAAATCGACGTCAACGTTCACCCGGCGAAAACCGAAGTTCGTTTTCGCCGCTCGGAAGCCGTCAAGGAAACGATTGCCGAAGCGATTCGCCTCGCGCTGGCAAACGCCGGAATCGCGCGCGGGGAAATGATTGAGCCGCAGCGGCGCGGAGAGTCGGAGAATTTTGAAGCCAAATTCGAGAACGAAATTTATCGGGATTCTTTACGGGACGCCAAAGAAAATTATCAACCGAAAATAGAATTTGCGGTCGAAACGCCCGAAACGAGTCGAGAGTCGAGAGTCGAGAGTCGAGAATCGTTCGAGCAAAAACTTGATTCGCAAAGCGTTGAAGCGGAGAATCCGGCGCAGAATTTCGAAACGCCGGTTTCGTCCGTCGATTTTGAACAAGCCGCGCAAAGCAGGGAAACGGGCGCGCCGCAGTCGGAGCCGCTTACTGCGGCGGGCTGGTTTTCCGAAGCTCAAAGTCCGGAGCCGGAAAACCGAAATTTAGAATCCGAATCCGAGATTTCAAATCTAAAATCTCAAAGCCCGGGCAAACAACCCGGCGCTCGGCGCTCGGCGCTCAGCACATACAATGTTTTGCCGCCCGTTAATTCCGCCGGGAGGCTTCCGAAAGCAATCGAGCCGGAAAACCTTTCTTCGTCGAAAATTCGTCCAATCGGGCAGCTTCACGAAAGCTACATCATCGCCGTCGACGACGAGGGAATGCTTTTGATTGACCAGCACGTCGCTCACGAGCGGATTTTGTTTGATAAATTCAGCAAAAAGGAAACGGAACGGCGAATCGAGGCGCAGAATCTGCTGCTGCCGGAAACGCTGGATTTAACGCCCGCGCAAGCCGCCGCTTTCGGCGAAGTCGAAGCCGAGCTGGAAGCCGTCGGTTTCGGCTTAATGCGTCTGTCGGGCAGAACGATTGCGATAAAAGCCGTGCCGACCGATTTGCCGCCGTCGGAAGTCAGAAATCTGCTGGCGGAAATTCTCGACACGGTTGACGCGGAAAAACGCGGGTTCGCCAAACAAAACATCCGCGATTCGATTGCCGCGTCGCTGGCGTGCAAGGCGGCGGTAAAAGTAAATATGAAGCTCACGCCGGAAAAAATGCAGTGGCTTATCGATCGTCTTTTAATAACTTCCTCGCCGACGACCTGCCCGCACGGGCGACCCGTCATTCTGCGCCTGACGATGAAGGACATCGAGCGCGGATTTCATCGAACATGAAAAAAAGTTTGACATGGGTTTTGACCCGGGCTGAATTTATAAGACTTTCGGCGCGACGCGTCAAAAGTTAAGAGAAATTAGAATGCGAAACTACACTTCGACCTTCAGCTTTTATTTTAGCTTAACGGCTGAAGGCGAGGTTTTGCGTATCAAAGATTAAAAGAAAAGCAAAATTTTAAACCCTGAAGCCTAGAATCGGCGATTTGCGCATAAAATTTTCCGGTTAAATCTGGCGTTTTGGCTTCCGGTCTGGTTAAATAATTTTTGATGCGTGTTGAAAGTCAAGAAGCTCCCGATTCAGCCTGGCGAAATCGCCTGCACGAAATTGTTTTCGAAGCGGACACGCGCGCCGGTCGCGTCTTTGATTTGACACTGATTTGGCTTATCGTTTTGAGCCTCGTCGTCGTTATGCTGGAAAGCGTCAAAAGCATCCGCGAAAATTACGGCGAGGCTCTATTCGTGGTCGAATGGATTTTCACGATTTTATTTTCGCTTGAATATCTGCTGCGGCTTTTGAGCGTCAAAAAGCCTCTGCGTTATATTCTGAGCTTTTACGGCTTGGTCGATTTGCTGGCGATTGCTCCGACTTATATCAGCCTGCTCGTTCCCGGCACGCATTATCTGCTGATGATTCGCGTTTTGCGGCTGCTGCGGATATTTCGCATCTTAAAGCTTTCGGAATATCTGACGGAAGCGAACGTCATCACGTCGGCGCTTAAAGCCAGCCGCCGCAAAATCAGCGTTTTTCTTTTCGCGGTGCTGGCGCTGGTGACGGTTATCGGCGCGATGATGTATGTCATCGAAGGCGAGGAAAACGGCTTTACGGACATTCCGACCAGCATTTACTGGGCGATTGTGACCTTGACAACCGTCGGCTACGGCGATTTGTCGCCGAAAACGCCGCTCGGCAAAATTCTGGCGTCGCTCGTTATGATTGCGGGTTACGCGATTATCGCCGTCCCGACCGGAATCGTCACGGCGGAACTTACGCGGACGACGAAAAGTGTTTCGACACAGGTTTGCCCCGAATGTCATGCCGACGCGCACGACGCGGACGCCGTTTTTTGTAAATACTGCTCGGCGAAATTATAGATTTTCCAGAAGCTCGAGAACCTTTTTCGTGTCACGCAAATCTTCCAGCAAGGCGTCCGGCTGATAAGCGGCTAATTCCTGCGGCGGGTGATTTCTGCCGGTGGCGACGGCGACGGCTTTTGCCCCGAAGGCGCGGGCGCAGGCGATGTCGTTGGGCGTGTCGCCGATGACGATAAACTGCCGGGGCTGGAAATCGAATTTGTAAAAATCTTTGAAAAGCCGCCCGGCTTCCTTTGCCAGCTCGCGGCGGTCGTGAGAAACTTCGCCGAAAGCGTTCGGCGCGTTTTCAAAATAATGCCAGAGACGGACGGATTTCAACTTGATTTCCGCCGCGACCGAAAGATTTCCGGTCAGCAGCGCGTTAATAAATCCCGGATTTTTCGCCGTTTCGTCCAGAATCTCGCGCGCGCCGCGCAAAGCTTCATAAGGCTCTCCGTTTCCGGCAAGGACGCCGGTCATCTCGCTTTTAAAAATTTTCAGCAAATCCGCTTTCGCCGCGAAAATCCGTTCGGGCGTAAAGCCTTCGCCGCGCAGCGCTTCATACATAATCTGCGTGTCGGTCATGCCCGAAACCTGCATCGTTTCCAGCGAGCCCGCGCTGCCGAAAAGTCGCTGCATCGTCCGCGAAAAATATTCTTTATAAGCGCCCTGCACGGTCGAGCGCATCAGAGTCCCGTCGATGTCCCACAAAAGAATTTTCAGCTTTTCGGGCGCGACGGCGTTTGCGGCGGCATCGTGATTTTCGGCGTTCGCGGACGTTAATAAATCTCTCATCGGATATAAATTATCTTTCCATTTATTCCAGAGGCTCTTTCAGCGCCGGGTCCTGGCGACAGGCGGAAAGCGGTTTCGCCGTCGCGCTCGCGATTTCCAGAACCCGTTGGGTTTTATAATCGACTTTCACGCGCAGGCAGGCGCAGCCGTAGCCGTAATTGACGTTGGTTTTTACCCACTGGTCGTCGGCAAATTCCGGGTAATCGCCCTCGGCTTGATGACCGCCCTGAATGCCGATAATCCACTCGCCATCGCGGTCTGTGAGCCATGCGTTGGCTGGCGTCGGATTCTCAAACCAGCCGCAGCGGTTTTCAAGTTTTCCGCCGCCGGAAGAATCCGCCGCCGCCGGCGCGGAATCGGTCGAAGCTTTTTTTTCGGATTCGGGATTTTCTTTTTCCGGCGTCGCTTCGGCGGCTCCCGCTTTCGACTGCGGCTCTTTTTTAGAATTTTGCGTCGTTTCGGGTGCGTTCGAAGCGTTGACCGAAACTTCCGTCTGCCGCGAGCTGCGGCAGGAGGAAACCGAAAAGACGAAAAGCGCGAGCAGAAGAGCGCAAAAGAAAAGTTTCCGCATATTTTATTCCGAAGTTTTACCCGAGCGCGAAAAACGCGCGGAAAGATAAAAGTTTTATTCGATAATCGCCAGCACGTCGCCCGCGTTGACGGTCGCGCCCTCGCTGACGCGGATTTCCTTAACGACGCCGTCTTTCGGCGACTTCATTTCGTTCTGCATCTTCATCGCTT
>DATHBC010000058.1:0-9586 GCA_035296345.1 Pyrinomonadaceae bacterium
GGATATTTGCGCTTGGATTCTCTTGGTGAGTTTTTAGCAATACAGGCAAGTTTCGAGCATCTGGCTCAAACTCAGGACAATAAAAAAGCGCAAATTCTGGCGGATGCTTTGGACGAAGCGAATGCGAAATTTTTAGCGACCGACAAATCGCCGGCAAGAAAAGTCGGGCAAATCGACAATCGCGGCTCTCATTTCTACCTGGCGATGTATTGGGCGGAGAGTTTGGCAAATCAAACGTCGGATTCCGAGATTGCCGCAAAATTCGCGCCGGTTGCCGGGGCAATGCAGGAAAACGAAGCGAAAATCAATGAGGAATTGATTGCAGCGCAGGGAAAACCGCAGAATGTCGGCGGTTATTATCATCCGGGTTCTGAAAAGACTTACGCCGCGATGCGACCTTCCGCCGCGCTGAATGCCATTGTGGACGGAATTTAAGACTATTAAATTCAAAATTTATAAAAAACTCCTGTATTTGCGGGAGTTTTTTATTTTATACGGTTGTTGTTTGAATTTCGGGCGAATTGAAACCCGCCATTGCGGCGCGGTAAAGTTAAAAAGATATGAAAAATGACTTCTCAAAACTCTTTTCCGGTTTCCTCGCTTCGTCGCTTTCAGGCGGGAAACAAGGCGAAATCGTTAATCGAAACATCCGGATAAACGACGAAACCTACCTTTATCAGGCGTATTTGCCGCCGCCAGCCTCGACAAACGAAAAATTGCCGCTCATCGTTTTTCTCCACGGAATCCGCGAGCGCGGCAGCGGCGGTTATATTTCGGGAATGTTTGCGCAGATAGCCAAACAATATTTGAAATTGATTCCGGCAATCGTGCTTCTGCCGCAGTGCCGACCGAATCAATTTTGGGCTGACGCGCCGATGGACGAAATGGTGATGCGGCAAATCGAAGACGTCAGCCGTGAATATCCGGTCGACGAAAAGCGGAAATATTTGATAGGCATTTCGATGGGCGGTTACGGCGTCTGGCATTTTGCCTCCGCGTATCCGAACGAATTTGCGGCAATTGTTTCAATCTGCGGCGGAAGTCCTTTAACAGGACAGAATCGTTTCTCGGCGATTGCCGAAAAAATCGGCAAAATTCCTTCATGGCTCTTTCACGGAACCGAAGACCGCATCGTGCAGGTCAGCGAATCGAGAAATCTTGCGGCGGCGATTAGAGAAAACGGCGGCGAGGTGAAATATTCCGAATACGCGGGCGTCGGGCATGACGTCTGGCTCAACGCGCTCGGTGAAACACAGCTTTTGCCGTGGCTCCTGTCGCAGGAGAAAGATTGACGTTTCGAGCTCGAAGAAATTTCAGGATTTGATTTTTTCGATTTCCAGAGCGAGCGCGAAATCGAAATCGGTCAACCCGCCGCGGTCGTGCGTCGTGATGAAAAATTCGGCATAGCCCCAGCCGAACAGAATGTCCGGATGATGGTCGCGGGCTTCGGCGATTGCGCCGACGCGGTTGACGAAATCCAGGCTCTCGGCAAAATTCCCGAACTCGAATTTTTTCGAGAGCTTTTCGTTGGCGACCGTCCAATCGTTTAAACCCGCCAGGCGCGCTTCGATTTCCGCCGCCGATAATTTTCGTCTTTCCATAAATCTTCTTCAATTCCGATAAATCGGCAATTCCGATAAATCGGCGCGGCGCTGCCTGCTTTTTCAAAGTCGCCGCCGCCAGCCCATTTAAGTTATACTTTTCATTTTGAGTATAACTATTTTCAGAAGGTTATTAAACGAGAATGCGACTTTATACAATATTTCTAATTTTAGTTTCCGCTTTCCTTTTCGCCGCCTGCGCCTCAAACGAGCGAAAGGCGGAAACGCCGCTCGACACGCTGAAGGCTTATATGCAGGCAATCAAGAAAAAAGACCCGACCGAGATGAAATTGCTGCTGTCGAAAGGCTCTTTGAAAATGGCGGAAGACGAAGCCAAAGCGCAAAACACGACCGTCGATGAAATCGTCAAGCGCGAGACGCTTTTTACCGAGACGCAGAAAACCGTGGAATTTAAAAACGAAAAAATCGACGGCGAGCGCGCGACGATTGAGGTCAAAAACTCGTACGGCTCGTGGGACATCGTGCCTTTTAACAGGGAAGACGGCGAATGGAAAATCGCCAAAGAGCGATACGTCGAAGAACAGATGAAAAAGAACGACGAGGAAATGCGCCGCCTCGACGAGCAGTTCCGGCAGCAGAACATTCCCGATATGAATTCGCCGCCGTCGTCCGACGCGGCGCCGATGCCCGCCGCGACGCCGCCCGTGTCCGGCGTGCCCGATACGGCAACGCCCGCGCCGACGCCGTAGCTTTCCGAAGCGAGCCGGCGAGCGGGCTTTGCGCGACGGCTGCCGGCGAAAACGATTTTTCTCGCGGGAAAATTTGTCTTTTGCTTCTGAAAAACATTCGGGTTTTGAGTTATACTTGCACATTTTAAATTATCTGAAAGGAAAATTATGAAAATCTATAAAATTTCGTTCGTCGCTCTTTTCGCCTGCTTCGCGCTTCTTTTGACGGCTTGCAGCCAGGTGCAGAATCTGGTGCAGCCCGCTTCGCCGACGCAGACGATGAAAAATTTTGTCGAGGCGACGCAGAAAAAAGACGCCGAAGGCATGAAAAAGGCGCTTTCCGGCGGAACGCTGAAAATGATGGACAATCTCGCCAAAATACAGGGCAAAACTCTGGACGACACGATACGGGAAGGCGACGCGACCAGCTACCAGCAAGTGCCGGAAATGCGCAACGAAAAAATCGAAGGCGAGACGGCGACGCTCGAAGTCAAAAACGATAAATCCAGCGATTGGGAAACGCTTTATTTCGTCAAGGAAAACAACGATTGGAAAATCGCGCTCGACAAAAGTTTTGAAGAAGCGATTAAGAAATCTCTCACCGACTGGAAGATGCCCGATTTCAGCAATTCCAACTCGGGCGGCAATGGCGGCGGCAGCGATAATAAAAAACCGTAAGCTTTAGAAAGTGAAAAAGTGAAAAGGTGAAAAAGTGAAAAAGCGGCTTATAGAGAAAACGCGAAAACTTTTTCACTTTTCTACTTTTTCACCTTTTCACTTTAAAATTTGTTAGGAGAAATTTTCAGCGTGTCAATAATCAAGCCTTTTCGCGCTTTGCGTCCCGTCAGGGAAAAAGCAGAGCAGGTTTCCTGTGTGCCTTATGACGTTATCAATCCGGCGGAGCTGCACGCGCTGATTGAAGACAATCCGCTCAGCTTCCTGCGCGTGACGCGACCCGAAGCGGAGATGGACGCGCCGGCGGAAACGGCGGAAACGCTCGCGCTGGCGCGGCAGAACCTGCAAAAGCTGATTGACGAAAAAGTTTTCGTGCAGGAAGCCGAACCCGCGCTGTATGTTTATCGCCTGTCGGACGGCGACCGCCAGATGCAGACCGGCGTCGTCGCCTGCTGCTCGCTCGACGAATACGAAAAGGGTTTTATCAAAAAACACGAAAAAACGCGCGAAGACAAAGTGCAGGACAGAACCGAGCATATCCTCGCGCTGCGCGCGCAGACCGGCTTGATATTTTTCACTTTTCGCGGCAGCCGCGCGATTTCGGATTTGATTGCCGAAACCGTTAAAACCGAGCCGCTTTACGATTTCGGCTGCCCGCAGCAAATCTCGAACACCATCTGGAAAGTTTCCGACCAGGCGGCGCAGGCTGATTTTATTTCCGCTTTCTCGGAAGTTCCGGCGCTGTATGTCGCCGACGGTCATCACCGGCTCGAAGCCGCCGCGCGCGCGCGTCACATTCTGCGCGCCGAAAACCCGAATCACACCGGCGCGGAAGATTATAATTTCGTGATGGCGGGAATTTTTCCGGCGGAAGATTTGCGGATTCTGCCGTATAACCGCGTCGTCCGCGATTTAAACGGACTCGACGAGGAAGAGTTTCTGCAAAGAGTGAAAGAAAATTTCGTCGTTCGCGAAGCCGAAAAACCGACGCCGGAAAACCGCAACGAATTCTGTATGTATCTGGGCAAAGGACGCTGGCGCAAGCTGATTTTCAGCGTCGATTTCGTCCGCGCGCCCGACCCGGTCGATGCGCTCGACGTGAGCATTTTGCAGAATTATATTTTAAAAACGATTCTCGGCATCGAAGACATCCGCACCGACAAGCGCGTCGATTTCGTCGGCGGCATTCGCGGCACGGCGGAATTGGAGAGACTGGTCGACACGGGCGAATTCAAAATCGCTTTTTCGCTGTTTCCGACCACGGTCGAAGATTTGTTTCAGGTCTCGGACGCCGGAGAAATTATGCCGCCGAAATCGACCTGGTTCGAGCCGAAATTAAGAGACGGGCTTTTGATTCATTTGATTTAGGGGTGATTCAAACAGGATAGACAGGATGGGCAGGATAAATTGTTTTTTAAACCCAAATTCGAGTTTTATTCAAAAGTTTTGAATAAAAAGCAATATCCTGTTTATCCTGTTCATCCTGTTAAATTTCAACTTAGCGAAATAAGTTCCTGAATCTGCTTTCGCACTTCCGAGTCCTGTTCGCTCTCTAAAAGGCTTTTCAGAATCGGCTCGTAGAATCTGCCGTGTTTTTGCAGATTCCTTTGCGCTTCTTCGCGTTCGGCGGCTGACGCGGATTTCAAAAGCCCGACTTGTTTTCGCGCCTGCTCTTCCATCTCCGGCGTGATGATTTCGGCGCGCCCGACTAAAACGCGGACGATTTCTTTCGGCTTCGGCTCAATCCGCAAAGGCAGAATTTCGTCGGTCGCTTCGGTCGGCAAAACGTAGAAAACCCGCAAGCCTTCTTCAAACCAACTGTCGCGCCACGTTTTTATCATCGCGCGGGCTTCTTTGGCGTAAAGCCCTTCGGCGACCAGAATTTTTTCCAGTTCCGTTAAAACGCGGTCGAGCGTTTGCGAAGTTTCCGGTCGCTCGACAATCGCCTGTTCGCCGATTGATTCGATAAAGCGAAAACCGATTTTTCCGCCGCGGTTTTCGAAGACGACTGCGGTTTTGACTGCGCCCGCGCCGCCTTTGTTTATCAGGGCGATTTTCCCGTCGCTTAACCGGACGTTCAAAGGCAGGGCGAAATCGCCGACGCCGCGATAAAACAAAAATTTCTCTTTTTCGATTCTGGTTTTATCGGCGTTGCAGACCTGCACGGGAACGGCGTCGGTTTCGCGCGCCGGGTAATAATGGCTGTCGGACGCCTCGCGCGGGTAATCCGGTTTTTCGTCCGGCAAAAGCTTAATCGTGCCCCAGTTGATGCCGCGCGGCGCGTCTCCGGCGGTCCGGTCTTTGGCGAAAAAGCCGTTGACGACGCTCGCCTGCGGATACCATTCGGTGATTTGCCCGCGCGGAAAATCGACCCTGACGGAAACTTCCCGTTCTCTCGCCGTATAAAAATAAATAACCGGCGTTTCCATCCGCACTTTGGCGACGACATTGCCTTTTCTGCTCGCCTCGAACTTTGAATCGTAAGTCCGGCGATAGCCGTCCTCGCCCGCGCCGGTATAAACGAATTTCGGCAGGTCCGACGCGCCGTTTAAGGGTCGCCAATCAATCGCCGCGCCGTTTTTCCCGGCAATCGAGGTAAACGTTCCCCACTCGTGAACGACCAGTTCATCCGGCGCGAGCGTCGCTCCAATTTTCTTCGGAACGCCGAAATCAAGGAGAGTTAGGCTTAAAGCCAGATAACTGGCAAACGTCAAAACAAATAAACTGCGTTTCATAAATTTCTCCTTTATCAGCCCTTAATCATTCAAACCAGACGTTTTCGATTTCCTTCCACCAGCCGTCGAGCATTTTTTTATCCAGACGCAAAATGCCTTCGCGCGTGACGCCGGCGGGCGGCTTGACGTACCGGGCGAGCGCGTCGAAAACTTTTTCGCGCTCGTTTTTCGGCGCGCGCGCGAGCAGATGCCAGAGCGTCAGCGAATCATACAAACCGGCTTCTTTAATAATCGTTTTGAGCGCCGCGCCGCCGCCGTTTTCAAAATCGAAATGCTGAATCGCGCTCTGAAATTCCGCGGAGGCGTCGTCGGAAAAAGGCGTTCCCAAGCCGCGCCCGCGCCGCGTGAAACAAATCGCGCCCGCCGGAACGATTGATTCGCGCCCGCCGCGTTCGAGCGCGACGAAACCGGACGTTACGTGCAGGCGGCTGTTGCCGTCCTTATCGACTTCGAGCGTGTATTCGCAGCCCAAATCGACCGCGACCGCCGACGGAGTATCGACGATAAAAAGGCGCGGCGGCGCGAGAATTTTCGCCTTCATCAGCCCGCGTTCGAGCGAGAGGCGATGTTCGGTCGACCCGGTTTTGACGAGCTGCACGCGCGAATTCGGCGCGATTTCGACCTGACCGATATTTGAAACCTCGACGCGCGCGCGCGAGTTGGCGTCCGTTTCCAGAAACTCGCCGACCGCCAGCTTTCCTTTTCCGGCAATCGCTTCGTTTCCGGCTGTCGGCGCGCCGGCAATCGTCTCGACGTTCCACGCCGGAAAATTATTTTTCGCGAAAATCGTTTCTCGCTGCGGGCTGGAAACCGGCGGGTTCGGCGGAACGATTTTCGGCAGAGTCCGAGCGTTTGAATCCGCGCTTTCAGGCTGCATCAGAACGTTGACGTTAGCCGGGCTGGAAATGATTTGCGGCGTTTCGACATTAACGGTTTGAACATTAACGGTTTGATTAGAGGACGGTTCGTTTTTCACGACTTCCGGCGCTTCGTTTCCCGACAAACCGAAATAAACGGCAGCGACTAAACCCAAGCCAATCAACAAAATCGCCGCCGCCGAAAGCCCGCGCGGATTGAGAAACGAAAAAGCCGGAATTGCGGATGTTTGCCGCGATTGCCGCTTGCCGTCCAGGGCGGTTTCGATTTCGCTCCACAAGTTTTCCGGCGCGGCGGCGCATTTTAACTGGCTCGCCAGCGCCACGCCGAGCTTTATCCGGTCGTGCTCGTCGCGGCATTTTTCGCACTGCAAAAGATGCTCGGCAATCTGTTGCCGCTCGTCTTTCGGCAGTTCCTGATTGAGGTATGCGGAGAGTTTTTCCTGTATATGTTTATCTTGCATTTTTATTTATTCGCCACAAACGCAAAAGATTAAAAATCAACGCCGGAATCAGCTCGTTTTCGTATCTTCCTGCCGGTAGAGCCACGCGCTCGCGCTCGATTCGATATTGGCGTTATAGCCGCCGACGATTAAAACTCTGCCGTCCGACAATAACGTCGCCGTCGAATAAAATCGCGCGGTATCCATCTCGCCTTTGACTAAATTGAAAGCGTTGGTTGCGGGATTGTACGTTTCGGCATTTGTGCCGCCGCCGGCGACAAAAACCGCGCCGTTATTTAAAAGCGTCATCGCCGACGGAAGTTTGAAGCGCGCCGTGCTCATACTGCCGACCGCGGAAAAAGTTCCTGCCGCCGGTTTGTAAATTTCCGCGCTGGTATAACGCCCGCGCCAATCGCGATTATCCGAGCCGCCGATAATCAAAACGTCGCCGTTGGAAAGCCGCGCAGCCGCGTGTTTATGACGAACGACTTTCATACTGCCGGTCGGAGTAAAAACGCCTGCTGCCGGATTGTAGAGTTCCGCGCTGGCGAGAACATTGCGGTTCGCGCCGCCGCCGGTAATCAATACTTTGCCGTTCGATAAAAGAGTCGCCGTGTGCGCGGCGCGCCCCGCGCCCATACTGCCCGTCACGGTAAATTTGCCGGTGGCGGGGTCATAAATTTCCGCGCCGGAGTGCAGATTGCCGTCATACCCGCCGGTCACGAGCACCTTACCGTCTGCCAGCAAAGTCGCCGCCGCGCCGCCGCGCCTGACCGACATATTGCCGGTTAGCGTAAACGCGCCGGTTAACGGGTCGTAAACTTCGGCGCTCGAAAGCCACTCGGTATTGGAGCCGCCCGCGATAAGAATCTTTCCGTCCGGCAGGCGGGTCGCCGTATGACCCGAGCGATTGAAGTTCAGATTGCCGGTCGCGACAAATCCGCCAGTCGCCGGGTCGTATAACTCGGCGCTGTTTGTATGCGCGCCGCTGCGCTGCATTCCGCCGGCGATAAGAACTTTGCCGTCGGAGAGTAATGTTGCCGAATGAGCGGCGCGGGCGACAGTCATGCGTCCGGTCGGCGCGAGAATATCTCCGGCATCGCAACTAATCGCGGAGGCAATCAGCGTCAGTAATAAAAGGAGAATCGGTAAAGGTTTGTTTAAGTGTTTCATAATTGTGTTTTCCGGCGTTTTCGTTACGCATTTTTTAAATTTCATCTTTCAAGTGTCCCAATTTGCCTGCCAGCATCTTGTGCCCGCGATTCAGGCGCGAGGCGACCGTGCCGGTCGAGCAATCGAGGACTCTGGCGATTTCTTCATACGAAAGACCTTCGACGTATTTCAGCAGAATCGGCAGGCGGAATTTCGGTTTCAATTTGCCGACCGCCTTCTGCACTTCGTCGCAGATTTCCCGGCGATGAACTTTTTCGTCCTGCGCCGCCGCTCGTTTCACGCCGAAAACTCCGAGAAAATCAGTCAGCGCGAGCAGCGGACGCAATTTTCGCGCTTCGTCCAGACAGGTGTTGACCGTGATGCGATAAAGCCACGTCGTAAATTCCGATTGCCCGCGAAACTCCTGAACGCGCCCGTAAATTTTCAAAAAAACCTGCTGCGTGATGTCTTTCGCCCTCTCCTCGTCGCCGCCGAAAAAGCTGAGAGCGACGGAAAAAACTCGCTTTTGGTTTTGGACGTAGAGCGACTCGAAAGCCCTTCGGTCGCCGCTGCGACAAGCGGCGAGCAATTCCTGTTCGGTTCGGTTTTCGGTCATCGAGGCGAATCGCTCCATTTCGATTTTCAAAGATTCTACTCCGTTTTTCTCGTCATCGCCCAAACATCGTTGCTGTAAACGAATTTTATTTCGCCGTTCGGCTCGGTATATGAAAACTTGCCGCCCGTCATATAAAGCTTGTCGCCGAAAACCCAGACGGCAACCGCGCCGCGCGGCGACCACGGCGCAGACTCGCGCCGCCAGTTAACGCCGTCGGCGGAAACGTACAGCGCGCGGTCAAAATTACCGTCATTGCGGTTTGCGCCGATGAGCCATAATTTGCCGTCGAAAACGACCGCGGCTCCGCCGAGCTGCCCGGGCGAATTTATTTTTTCCGGCGTCCAGTTTATGCCGTCCGCCGACGACCAGACTTCTCGTCCGGCGTTCGGATTATTCGTTTTATCGCCGTCGATGACGCCGCCGCCAATCAGCCACATCCGGTCTTTAAAGACGACCACGCCCGCGTTGCGCGGCGTCCACGCGGTTTTTTCCGCCGCCCGCCGCCAGTTTACGCCGTCGTCGGAATTCCAGACGTCGTTGTGATAATCTTTTCCGTCCCAGCCGCCGATGAGCCAGATTTTGTCTTTGAAAACCGCCGCGCCGTAAAAAACTCTTTCCGGCAGATTGGATTTTTCGGCGACGGTTTCCCACGTTTTAAAATCGCGAGTGCGGGAAATTTTTGACGAAAGCCGCATATTCGTGTAATTTCCCTGCATTGCGCCGAGCGCGTAAATCGCGTCTTTAAACAGGATGAAGTCCTGATAAGCCGGATTCAAACCGACGTTCGGCAAATTCGTTTT
>DATHBC010000059.1:0-4048 GCA_035296345.1 Pyrinomonadaceae bacterium
GCATCGCGGGCGCAAACGGCGCACCCTGACCGGACAGCACGCGCCGCCGTTTGCGACCAAAACCCTGCCGAACGGCGACATACAGGTCGGCAATCACATTGTCATCAAAAAAGACCCGAACGACCCCGCGTTTCAGGACAAAGTTCTGCGCGATATGACGACGATGTCCAATCACCCGACCGGCATGAACACGCTGAACGGTTTAAACAACAGCGGTCACGACACGACCATCAAGCGCACGACGGGCGGCAACGCAACCGTTTACGACAACGCAAACGACGCGGCAGCCAAAGGAAAGCCCGATATGAACGGCAATCCGGGCACGGGCAAAGGAACCGGAAGCACCATTAAATACAATCCGGACGACCCGGTCAGAAACGCCCAGCGCCCGCCCGACGTCGGGCTGCATCACGAAATGGTTCACGCGGTTCACGGCGCGGAAGGAACCGACGATAATTCGTCTGACCCGGCGAATCCGAATAATCCGACCGTCGAAGAAACCGAGACGATTAATAAGGACAACGACTATCGCGCGGAGAGAGGCGTTAAAAAGCGAAAAGACCACACGACGCTGTAGCAGGTCTGATTGGTAATGATATATGCTGAATTTTGCCGGAACAATTTGTCTGATTGCTTTATCCGCAGCCGCCTTTTACCAGTTTAATTGCGGCGAAGCGGCAAAAAACGCCGATCCTGCCGACTCGACGAAAGGGCAGGTTCAGTCTAACGCGAATAAAAAGAGCAAAGTTTCTAACAGTAACGAGGTAAGGATGGAAGAAAAGAGCGCCGAAAAAGATTTGCCGGTTCTGCAAACGAATATCGCTTTAATAGATAAGCATTTGCAGGTTGAATACAGGGTGAAAAACACCACCGCGAAACCTATCTACATCTTTAATGTTTTGTGGGATACGTCCTCGGGCGAATATCGCCGCGCGCCGCAGGGCGTTTACGTCTCTCTGAAAACGGACGGCGCGCTTCATTTATCCAAACAAATTCCGGCGCTTCCGAAAACTATGAAGGTCGAAGTCCGGGAAATTCCGTTTGTGACGAAAATCGAAGCCGGAAAGGAATTTGCAGAGACGATAAAGCTCGCCGTTCCGGTCGAAGAATACAACCCGTATTTTCCGAAGGAAAGCGACTCGACCGAAGAATTGAAAAATGCCGAAACCGCCGTTTTTTCCATCCAGTTTATACGCGAAAGCGACGAGCTGGTAACGGAGCCCGCGCCGATAAAAGACGCGCTTTCCGTCCGGCATCCGAACCTTTTCGGAAACGTCGAGACTCTTTCGTCAAAGCCCGGAGCCGTCAACGTTCAGGTAAAACGACGAACCGATTCCTTTGAAAGATTTTAAGATTTTCCTGGAAAGATTTTAATCAAGGAGCTGAGAAAATTATGCCGCCAGCCGCCAGAGCTTTAGCAGATATGACCGCGCATCCGCTGCCGGGAATTTTGAGCCCGGGACCGGGCAGCCCGAACGTGATTATCGGATTTCTTCCGGCATGGCGCGGAATCTCGCTCGCCGCCGTCGCCGCGCTGCAAACGGCGAAAGCGGCTGCCGATACGGCGGTCGCGGCGGCGCAGGGCACGCCCGGATTTGCGGCGGCGCAAGCGGCGGCGGCGGCTTCGATGTCGGCGGCGATTTCCGCGGCTGCCGGAACCGCTGACAAACATATGTGCGCCACGCCGTTTCCGCCCACGCCGCACGGCATCGGCGTCGATATTACCGGCTCGGCGACCGTCCAGATAAATTTTCTTCCGGCGGGCAGACAGGGCGACACGATTCTCGAAGCCCTCGGTCCGCCGAACACGATTACCAAAGGCGAGCTGACCGTTATCATCGGCGGATAAAAACAAGAGCCGGAGAATGGAAATTTCCGGCTCTTGTTTTCGTTCTTTCGTTCCTCGAAGAAAGCTGATTTATTCGACTCTATTTGGTCGGAAACGATTTCCAGAAATCCTCGAAGGCTTTGATTCCCTGTCCTTTATCGTCAGCCCAGGTTTTTTTGGCGTCTTTTTCCCTGCCGACGGTTTTCATCGAAAAATAGCCGTAGATAAAGTCCAGACCGTTCGATTGGCGCTCGTAGATGTTTATCTGAATCCATTGTTTTTCGCCCTGATAAAGATACGTTTTCGCCGCGCCGCCGCTCTTGTCGCCCGGATGCGCCGGAATGTCTTTTATCTGCCAATTAATGTCCTTATCTTTCGCGTCTTTTTTATCGTGAGCGAACATCGGCAGAACGACTTCGCGGGCGCGCGCTTTTAAATCTTCAATCGCCTCGTTTTCGTTCGGATAAGCGATAAAAATTCCGGCGGGCATTTTCGGGTCGAGCATCAGAAGTCCTTTAAAACTCTTCCATTCAATCGGCATAAATTTGCCGGGAATCTTAAAGGTCACGCCCAGACCGGCTTTTTTCGTGGCTTCCGCCTCGGTTTTGCTCCGGGTTACGGTTTGCGCCCGAACGCCCGTTTCGGCGGAAATAAAAGCGAGCGCCAGAAACGCCGCCGCCGGCGAGAGTAATAAATATCGTGAAAAAAATTTAAATTGTTTATTCATTCGCATAAGTTCTCCGTTTTTTCGCGTAAGTTCTCCGTTTTTTTTCAAATTTTTATAAATTACGGGTGCGTCATCTCTTCCGGTTTGACGAGCTCGTCGAACTTTTCGCCCGTCAAAAGTCCGAGTTCGATTGCCGATTCCTTGAGAGTAATTCCTTTTTTGTGAGCGTTTTTCGCAATTTTCGCGGCGTTGTCGTAGCCGATGTGTTGATTCAAAGCCGTGACGAGCATCAGCGAATCTTTCACGTATTCGTCGATTTGCTGACGGTTCAGCTCGATGCCGTCGACGCAGAATTCGACGAAGCCGTGACAGGCGTCGTGCAAAAGGCGAACGGAATGCAGAAAATTATGAATCATCACGGGCTTGAAAACGTTTAACTCAAAATTTCCCTGCGAGCCGGCAAAGCCTATGCAGGCGTCATTTCCCAAAACCTGCGCCGCGACCATCGTCATCGCCTCGGATTGAGTCGGATTTACCTTGCCGGGCATAATCGAGCTGCCCGGCTCGTTTTCCGGCAAAACCAGCTCGCCGATGCCGCAGCGCGGACCGGACGCGAGCCAGCGGACGTCGTTGGCGATTTTCATCAGGCTGCACGCCAGGGTTTTCAGCGCGCCGGAAGCGAAAACGATTTCGTCGTGCGCCGACAGCGCGGCGAATTTGTTCGGGTGCGCTTTGAACGGCAAACCGGTCAGCTCGGCAATTTTCGCCGCCGCTTTTTCGGCAAATTCCGGATGCGAGTTCAGACCCGTGCCGACCGCCGTTCCGCCGATTGCCAAATCCAGCAAGCCCGACATCACCAGTTTCAATCTTTCGATGTCGCGCTCAATCAGGCTTGCCCAGCCGCCGAATTCCTGCCCGACCGTCAGCGGCGTCGCGTCCTGCAGGTGCGTTCTGCCGATTTTCACCACGTCGGCAAATTCCTTCGCTTTGGCGTCAATCGCGGCGCGGACTTCCTCGACGCGCGGAATCAGGGCGTTCAATGTTTCCGCCGCGGCGATATACATCGCCGTCGGGAAAGTGTCGTTTGACGATTGCGACATATTCACGTCGTCGTTCGGGTGGACGGGTTTTTTGCTGCCCATCTCGCCGCCCGCCATTTCGATGGCGCGATTGGAAATCACCTCGTTGGCGTTCATATTCGTCTGCGTTCCCGAACCGGTCTGCCAGACGCGCAGCGGAAAATGCGCGTCCAGATCGCCCGCGATCACTTCATTTGCGGCACGGACGATCAAATCCGTTTTTTCGAGCGTCATCTTATCCGACTTCAACTGATGATTGACGATTGCCGCCGCCTTTTTCAAAATGCCGAGCGCGCGAATCATCTCGCGCGGCATCCGGTCGAAACCGATGTCGAAATGATGCAGACTGCGTTCGGTCTGCGCGCCCCAATATTTGTCAGCTTCGACCCGAATTTCACCCATCGAGTCAGTTTCAATGCGTGTTTGTTTCGCTTGTTTTTTATCTTGTTTTGTTGCTTCCGTCATTTTTATAGA
>DATHBC010000060.1:0-3465 GCA_035296345.1 Pyrinomonadaceae bacterium
CTGCCGGTTTCGGATTGCTCTTCTTTTTTGGATTTTCTGCCGCCTCGACCGCGTCGCGATTTCGACGGTTTTTCTCTATCTTCAGCAGCAGCGCCACTGGCGCCACCCGTCTGCGAAACGGCATCATCCTCGTCGGCGATGCGCTGGAAACCGTTCGGCATGCCGGAAACCGCGTCTAAAAGCGAGCCGACTTCAGCGGTCGACGTGCTTTCCATATCAAACTCCACGGCGCGCACTTTATCGACAATCGCTTCCTGCATATAGGCGTCCTTAAACATTTCGCCCGTCGTTTCTTCGTCGTCAATCACGCGCTCGAAACCCGAATCTTCGATTTCAAAAAGCGGCGAAAAATCTTCTTCCTCTTCTTCTGCGACGGCAGCGCCGGGCGATTCAAAAAACGGCAAAGATTCCGTTTCCGCCGGTTCGAACGTTTCCTCGCCGGCTCGACTCGTTTCTTTCGCCGCCTCAAAGGTTTCTCTTTGTTTGCCGCGTCTGCCTCGGTCGCGTTTTCCGCGCTTGCCGCGCTGCTCTTCAAATTCTTCGGCGCGCTCAGGCTTTTCTTCATCGACTCGATAGGCGGTCGAGACTTCGACGGCTTCAAATTCGTCGGCTTCGTCCTCCTCTTCATCCGCAGCGAACGGAGCGGCGACCAGAGGCTCGACTTTTTCCTGAATTTCTTCAATCTGGTGTTCGCGTTCAAGACGCGCTTTTTTAATTTGTTCGGCGGCGTCGCGGGCGGCGACTTCGGGCGGAGCTTTTTTGCTTTTTTCGACCATTATGCGCTCGAATTCTTCTTCCTCGTCAAAGAAATCGGAGACGTACAAAAAGGCGTCGCGCTCCAGACCGATTTCGACAAAAGCCGATTGCATGCCGGGCAAAACCCGCTGCACGCGACCTTTGTAGATATTTCCGACCACGCCCGAATTCTCCTCGCCGCGCTCGATATAAAATTCCGTGACTTGCCCGTTTTCCACGATGGCAATTCTTTTTTCGCGCCCGTTGACGCTGATAATCATTTCTTTCGGCATATTTTTCCTAAAAGTTTATAAAGTCCGGAGAGTCTTGGAAGTCCGGAGAGTCAGAAGAAATATCTTCAACTTGACTCGCCGGGCTCGCCGGACTCTCGACTAATTTTCAGGCTTGGAGATTCGTTTTGAAGAAAATTTTTCGGACTGAAGATGCAATTTTACTTGCCGCTCGTTTCAGAAAGCAGATTTCGCGTCGATGAACTTAGATTTTTTCCGGCTTCGGGCAAAATGTGGGTTTCGCCGAAACAAATGGAATTTGAGTTTTCACGCTGGAATCTCGTATTTATAAAAGCGAACTGTTCGCTCTTTATCCAGAGCCGCGGGGAGCAAATGATGATTTTAGATTTTGGATTTTAGATTTCGGATTCCGGAATTGGGAAGAGAATAAAATTTTCTTAATAAATTACGGTTCGAGACCGTTCCTTATCCAATCTAAAATCGGCAATCGAAAATCTAAAATTTCCAGTGCTCGACCTGCTGCTGCCAATTATCTTTCAACAAAGCTGATTTGCTTTTCAATCCTTTTAAGTTTGCCGTCCTCAATCAAAATCGTTTCAACCGAAACTCCAAGCAAACTTCGCTAAGTATAAATGACTTTTTTCCATTTGTCACCAAATACCGCGCCGGGTGGTCAACAAAAGTCTTTTTGTTTTATACTTTTGCAGAATGAAATTCCCTTTCCGCTTGCCCGAAAACAAGAAATTCGACGCGGTCGGGTTCGGCACAAACGCCTTGGATTTCCTGATTGTCACGCCCGAATACCCGCAATTTAACTCTAAAATCGAGCTGATAGATTACGTTCAGATGGCGGGCGGCGAAATCGCTTCGACGATGGCTGGGCTCAGGCGTCTGGGCTTAAAAACCGCTTACGCCGGGCGTTTCGGCAAAGACGGCGCGGGCGATTTCGGTTTGAACACATTAATCGAGGAAGGCGTCGACGTGACGCGCGCCGAACAAATCGAAGGCGCGCGCACGCAAATCGCTTTTATCGTCATCGACGAGCGCAGCGGCGAGCGCACGGTGATTTGGAAGCGCGACGCGAAACTTTCCTACGCGCCCGAAGAAGCGCCGATTGAAATCGTCCGCGACACGAAAGTTTTTCACGCGACGCCGCACGACGCGCTCGCCTGCGCGCGGATGGCGCGGGCGGCGCGAGACGCGGGCGCGATTGTCTCAATCGACATCGACAATCTTTTCGCGGGCATCGAAGAGCTGCTGCCGCTGATTGACGTTTTTATCGCGTCCGAAGAATTTCCCGCGCGGCTGGTCGGCATCAAGGACAAGCGCCGTGCTCTGCGCGAGATAAAATCGCGCTACGGCTATCAAATCGCGGGCGTCACGCTCGGCGAAAAAGGCTCTCTGCTTTTGTGCGAAGACCGATTCGTCGAAACCGCCGGATTTGCCGTGCCGAACGGCTGCAAAGACACGACCGGCGCGGGCGACGCTTTCCGGGTCGGGCTGCTTTACGGACTTTTGCAGAACGAAAGCGTGGAAACCGCCGCGCGGATGGCAAACGCCGTCGCCGCGCTGAAATGTCGCGAGCTAGGCGCGCGCACCGCGCTGCCGAACGTCGCTGAATTGAACTCGCTGCTTCTCAAAAGTTCCTAGTTCCAGGTTCCAGGTTTCAAGTTAGTCAATCATCAATCTCTTATCTTGGAACCAGGAACTTGGAACTTGAAACTTAAAGCGTAACGCGCCAGCGCGCCGAATGCGCCGCCGGTGGCTACCGATAAAATGCGCGTTAAAGCTTGCAGTCGGCAAAAACTCGTCTGATTAAATTACGGCTTGTATTCGCAGAAAACTCTATTTTGCGAAGTTTCGCCGAAATTTTCAACAAATCCGAGACCGAATTTCATTTCGCGGCTCTTAATTTTGTTCGGGTTCGCGCCCTGTGTAATGGTGCGATTGACGAAAACGGCTTCGAGCCTTTTGGTCGTGTCGTCGGCGTAAACTCTGTCTGCCGTCAGCAACGCGCCTTCGATTCGCGCATCTCGCAGCGTAAAATCGACGCGCGACGAATTTTCATAATTGGTTTCGTAGCCGCTGCCTTCGATTTTGCCGCCCGAAATGCGCAGCTCGACGCGATAGCCGGAATCAGGAGATTCGTAAACGCCTGCATAATCCGCGATATTTTTGACGACGACTTCGTTTTTAATGTCTATGTAAAGCTCAAACTCGAAATTCTTTTTCGCCTTATGCTTATATTTCGTCTTGTCCAGCGAAGCGGCAAGCTGCCGGGCTTGCTGCGGCGCGCCGGACGTTTGCGCAAAAGCATCGCCGGCTGAAAGAAAACCGCAGATTATAAATACGATTAGAACAAAAACGTGAAACATAAAATTTTCTCCTTGTTTAAAACAGATTCTAATCATATAAACACCGGACGGATTTATTTTGTGACAGGAAAGTGAAGAGAATGCGGAATGCGGAATGCGGAATG
>DATHBC010000061.1:0-4571 GCA_035296345.1 Pyrinomonadaceae bacterium
GACAATCTCGTCGGCGTCCGCAAAGCTCATCGCGGGCTTGTTTTGCGATTCGATGTCTTTAACCAGTTCTTCGACGTTCAGAACCTTGCCCAGCTCGCTGGCTTTCGACGTATTGTAAACGCCCGCGATTATCACGTAATCGGCATAATTAAAGGCTTTCGTGTAGGGCTGCTGAAAAACCGCCAGCCGCGAAGACCACGAGCGCGGCTCGAAAACGGCAATCAGGCGCTTGCCCGCGTATTTCGTCCGCAGGGCTTTTAAAGTTTCCTCGACCGCCGTCGGATGATGCGCGAAATCGTCAATCACGGTGACGCCGCGCTCGACGCCGCGCACCTCGACGCGGCGCTTGACGGATTTAAACGTGCGAAAAGCTTCGTTGATTTTTTCTCCGGAAATTCCCCAGGCATCCGCCGCGATGATGACCGCCAGACAGTTTCGCACGTTGAACTCGCCGATGAGATGCGTTTCAAATTCGCCCCAAGCCTGCCCGTCTCTGAAAACCGTAAACTTCGTTACATCGCCGGAAAAATCAATGTCGCGCGCCTGCCATTTCGCGTCGTCCGCAGTTCCGAAAGTTTCAATCCGGGTGAAAAGCCTGCCGCGCATCTCTTCCAGAACTTCGCGCGCAATCGGCGAATCAATGCCGACAATCAAACGCCCGTTGCCCGGCACGAGATTCATCAGACGCGAAAACGCAAACTTGATTTCCGTAATGTCGCGGTAAATATCGGCGTGGTCGAATTCGACGTTATTGACAATCGCGAGCTCCGGCAGATAATGCATAAACTTCGGCTTTTTATCAAAATAAGCCGTGTCGTACTCGTCGCCCTCGATAACGAAAAAATCGCTGTCAGCCGAGACGCGAAAGCTCGCGCCGAAATTCTGCACGATGCCGCCGACCAGAAAAGACGGATTCAAACCGCCGACTTCCGCCACCCACGCGGCGATGCTCGTCGTCGTCGTTTTTCCGTGCGTTCCGGCGACGACCAGACTTCGCCGACCGCGAATAAATTCTTCCTTGACGATTTCCGCCTGCGAGCGATACAAAAGCTTTCGGTTTAAAACTTCCTCAAGCTCGGCATTGCCGCGCGAAATCGTATTGCCGACAATCGTGCAATCCGCGCCGACGCGGGCGTTTTCCGCCTTGTAACCGTTGATGATTTCTATCCCGAGTTCCTCGAGCTGCGTCGACATCGGCGGATAAACGTTCTGGTCCGAGCCGGTAACTTTATGCCCGCGCGCCTGCAGCATCCCGGCAAGCGAAGCCATCGCCGTCCCGCAAATTCCGATTAAGTGATAGTGCATCGTTTAACTTGTTTTTTATTTCAAAGCCGTTTTGAGTTTTTCCAGCGCGCCTTCGAGAATCGAGTCCTCGCGGGCGATGCAGATTCGCATGTATGCGTCCCAATCGTCGGAATCGGAAAACGCGCTGCCGGGAACGCCCGCGACGCCGGCTTTTTCCATCAGCATTTCGTTGAACGTTAAAGCGTCGTCGAACTCGGCGGGAATCCGCGCCCAGAGATAGAATGCCGAGCCGGAATTGTAAATATCGAAGCCGAGCGCGCGCAGAGCGTCGGACGCGAACAGGCGTTTTTCGTCGAATTTCCGGCTCAGTTTGTCGTAATAATCTTCGTTAGCCATCAAAACTTTCGCCAGAGCCGCCTGCAAAGGCGTCGCCGGACAGACGTAGACGACGTTTGCCGCATTGTTTATCGGCGCGATAAGCTCGCCTTTTCCGTAGGCATAACCCAGACGCCAGCCGGAAATGTTCCACGATTTCGAAAATGAATTGACCGTAATCGTGCGCTCCCACATTCCGGGCAGAGTCGCGATGGGAATATGCGGAGTTTCGCCCGTCACGTAATGCTCGTAAACCTCGTCGGAAATGACGAGCAAATCAAGCTCCCGCGCGACTTCCGAGACGGCTTCCAGCTCGGTCTGCGTCATCACTTTCCCGCTCGGGTTGGCGGGCGAGCAGACGATAATCGCTCTGAGCGGAAATTCGCCGCGGTTTTTCAATTCCTGGCAGCGAGCGCGCAAAGCGTCTTTTTCGAAACCTAATCGCGCGTCCAGCTCGAAAGGCTCGGTTTTGCCGCCGAATTCTTCCAGAATGCGCCGGTGATACGGGTAATAAGGCTCGAAAACCAGCGCCGACTTATTTCTCAAAAAGCTCTGCGCGATGCCGATAAGCGCGCCGGTTCCGCCGTTTGTAACCATCAGTTCCAGCGGTTTGGCGTTCAGGTCAATCTCGATGCCGTTATATTTTTTAATCTTTTCGGCGACGGCTCGGCGCAAATTTTCGTCGCCCTCGCTCGCGCCGTAGTGATTCTGGCTGGCGGCGATAATCGCGGCGGCTTCCCTGGCAAGCTGCGGGTCGATAGGCAATTCGGATTGTCCCTGCACGAGATTGCCGCTCGGCGGCACGAGGCGCGTAATCGCGCGAATATCGGGTTTAACTTTTTTCACTTTTGCTTCTGTCATAAGTTATAAAAATATCAGTTTCGCCCGAAAAATTCTAAAGGCGAGACGGGAAAATGAAACCGCGCCGGGCGGGAATAAGAAAAACATTCCGGGATAAACGGAGCGAGCGGAATAAAAAACGCCTTAAACGTCTTATTTTGATACGAAAAACGCCTGAGACGCGCCCTTAACCCTCAGAGACGAGCCCTTAACCCCAGGAACAAGCCCTCAACCCTGAGAGTTAAGCCCTCATTCCTGAGAGTCAAGCCCTTAACCCTCAGGAATGAGCCTTTAACCCTCAGGGACAAGCCTTCAACCCTCAGAAACAAGCCTTCAACCCTCAGAGACAAGCCCTTAACCCTCAGAGACACGTGCTCCAATCTCAGAGACAAGCCCTCCAATCTCAGAAACGATGCCTCCAACCTCAGAGACGCGACCTCCAATCTTAGAGACAAGCCCTCCAATCTTAGAAACAAGCCCTCCAATCTTGGAACAAGGCTCTCGAATCTCAGCACAAGAGGCTCGAATCTCAGCAACAAGCCCTCGAATCTCAGAGCGGAAGGCTCAGACTTGGGAACAATCTGCTCCGAACCGACCGGCAACAGCTTCGCTTTATCTGTGGCTCGCGGAATTTTTCTGTTAAAATCAAGCCGATGAAAGCAGTCGCGCCAAACAATCTGCCGCCTTCGGTCAAGGCTTCGCTTTTCGGCGGGCATTTTTTGCAGTTTCGCCGCCAGCCGACCGGATTTCTGCAAAGGCTCGCCGCGCTCGGCGATATAGCGTCTTTTCGGATGGGCAAGCAGCAGGCTTTTTTTATCAATCATCCGGATTTTATCCGCGACGTGCTGGTCACGAATCACTCTAAATTTCATAAAGGGCGCGCGCTGAAACGCGCGAAAAAACTGCTCGGCGAAGGCTTGTTGACCAACGAGGGCGAAGCGCACCTGCGCCAGCGGCGGATGATGCAGCCCGCCTTTCATCGCCAGCGAATCCACAATTACGCCGGGACGATGATTGAGTACGCCGAAAAAATGGCTGACTCGTGGCGCGGCGGCGAAGTGCGCGACCTCTCGAAAGAGATGATGCATCTGACTCTGCAAATCGTCGGCAAAACGCTTTTCGACGCCAGCGTCGAGGACGAAGCGGACGAGGTCGGCGCGGCGATGACGACGCTCGTCGAGCTTTTCGATTATCTGCTCCTGCCGTTTTCGGAAATTCTCGAAAAGCTGCCGCTGCCGCAGTCGCGCAGGTTTGACCGGGCGAAGCGCACGCTCGATAAAATCATCTACGGAATTATCGAGGAGCGGCGGAAATCGGGCGACGCGGACAAAGGCGATTTGCTTTCGATGCTGCTCGCCGCGCGCGACGAGGAAGGCGACGGCTCGGGAATGACCGACGAGCAAATCCGCGACGAAGCTTTAACGCTTTTTCTCGCCGGTCACGAAACGACCGCCAACGCGCTGACCTTCGCGTGGTATCTGCTCTCCGAAAACCCCGAGGCGGAAACGAAATTTCACGCCGAACTCGACCGGATTTTTCCGAATAAAGAAACGCCGCAGCCGGAAGATTACGCGCGCCTGAAATACACGGAAGCCGTTTTAGCCGAAGCGATGCGGCTTTTTCCGCCCGCCTGGGCTTTAGGCAGGCTCGCCGTGGAAGAACACGAAATCGGCGGCTACCGGATTCCGAAAGGCTCTCTGATTATCGCCAGCATGTTCGTCTTGCAGCGCGACGAAAGGTTCTGGGACGAAGCCGAAAAATTTAGACCCGAACGCTGGCTGAAGGAAAACGCCGTCAAGGAAGCGGGGCAGCGGTTCGTTTATTTCCCGTTCGGCGGCGGCGTCCGGCGCTGCATCGGCGAGCAATTCGCCTGGATGGAAGGCGTTTTGCTGCTGGCGACTCTGGGCAGAAAATGGAAGCTGCGCTTACAGCCCGAACAAAAAATCGTTCTCCAGCCCTTAATGACGCTGCGCTCGAAATACGGGATGAAGATGCGGATTGAGAAAAAATAAACGGAATTTCAGCCGAGGCGCGCCAATTATTATTCAACGAAGCTTGAAAATACCGCGGGCGGAGGCGATTAAATGTTTCTACTCGTTATTGCTTTGTTC
>DATHBC010000062.1:0-7787 GCA_035296345.1 Pyrinomonadaceae bacterium
GCGGAAGACCGCGCGATTTTGCAGATGCTCGACGCCGAGGAGATGAGCGTCAGCGAGGTTGCGGAAATCACCGGCTGGTCAAGCTCGAAAATCAAGATTCGCGCCTTTCGCGCGCGCAACGCCCTGCGAAAAATCCTGCGAAGATTTTTGTAACTGAACCGGCGGGTGAAACGTCTTTTGGATGGAACTACGGAGAATGAAGAAACGGGATTTACAAAACGAAAAGCTCAACCGCCTCCGGCGCGCATTGCTGGCGGCGACTCGTGCGCCGGACGAAGAACTGGAAAAAATCGTCGCCGCGCCGAAGCTTTTCGACGGCGTCACGGCGCGAATCAAAGCCGAACGGCAGCGCGAGCGACAACTTAAAATCAATTTCGCCGCCCGGCAGAACCCGTTCGCCTGGAACCGGCAAAAAACTTCGGCGGCGTTGATTGTTTTATTGTTCTTTTCATTCGGCGCGGCGCTCGGCTTGAATTTTTTGACCAAAGACGATTCATCACCGACATTGGCTGAGCAAATCATCGTCCCGCAAATTCAATTTCCAGACGCGCCGGTCGAGATTTTAAAATCCGTCGAAGCTTTTGCAGCGTCGCCGGCAATTGTAAAAACCAAAGACTCCGAACGCAAAAATCGCGCGGTCTTCCGCAAAGCCGATTTCAAAAACGAATCCGATGCTTTGCCGAAACGCGCGGCGCGAAGAATGAATCCCGCTGCCGTGAAGCGGCAAACTGAAAACGAACCGGAAGGCGAGTTTTACGCGCTCGCTTCGGCGGGCAATAGTCCCGCCGGCGAAGCGGGCGAAGATTTGCGGATTATCCGCGCGGAGCTTTCGCGCTCGTCGCTGTTTGCGCTCGGCGTGAATCTGCCGATTGAAAACGAATCGGAAAAAATCAAAACCGATTTGCTGGTCGGCGCGGACGGCGTCGCCAAGGCGATTCGATTCGTGAAGTAATTTTTATAGTTTATAAGGAGAAAAAATGAAGTATTTATTTTTAATTTTACTGTTTGTTTTAACTTTAACCGCCGCCGTTACGGCACAGCTGCCGCAGCCGCAGGCAATCGCGCCGAGGGTGACGGCGGAAATTATCGCCGGCAGCTCGACCGCGGTCGTCAAAGGCGCGCCGTTTTCGGCTGAGGCAATCAGCGAAAGCACACAGGTTCTCGCCGACGGCAATAAAATTTCGCGCACCTTTACGGTCCGGATGTATCGCGACGGCGACGGTCGCTTTCGCCGCGAACAAGTGCCCGCTTCGACCGGCGCGAGCGGCATTGTCAGCGTGCAGACCATTTCCATCTTCGACCCGGTCGCCAACTTCAGGTATTTTTTAGACCCGGACAGAAAAACCGTGCGCCGGATGCCTGTGCCCGCAGGCAGCCCGGAAGGCGTAGTTATCGCCAACGGTCACCCGATGTCGCCCGCGGTACGCGCGCAGATTGAAACGACCGCCGGGCAGAAAAATCATGTCCTCGTTTTGCCCGGCGCGGGCGCATCGAGCAACACGGGCAAATCCGAATCGCTCGGCACGCGCAATTTTGAAGGCTTGGAAGCCGAAGGCACGCGCACCGTGACGACGATTCCCGCCGGGACAATCGGCAACGAGCGCGCGATTGAGATTGTTTACGAGAAATGGTATTCGAAAGAATTGCAGCTCATCGTTTACTCGAAACACACCGACCCGCGTTTCGGGGAGCAAATCTACCGGCTCGACAACATCAACCGGAGCGAGCCTGACCGCTCGCTCTTCACGCCGCCCGCCGATTACAAAGTCATCAGCGAGCCGACTTACAACGTTATCACGCCGCGCCCCGTGATGGTCCCGCGGACGCCGGGCATCATAACGACGACCAGACCTCAATAAAAGCGGATTATTTTCCAGCCGGAAAACTTTGAATGATTGGAAAGAGGCTTCTCGCGAAGAGAAGCCTCTTTTTCTTATCTTGCTAAAACCGCGCGGCTGTCTTAAAGTTCGATTCAGATTCAAGCGTTTCTCAGGTAAAGAAAAATATGAAATTCAAATCGTTTTTATTTCTGGTCAGCCTGTTTGCATTTTTTGCAACTAGCGCGCCGGCGCAATCGAAGGGCAATTTTTCCACCGTCGTCAATGTGAAAAATTTCGGAGCTTCCGGTTCGCCCGTCCGCACGACGGGCGCGATTCGCAGTGGTTCGACGTCCTTGACCGTGGCGAGCGCGGCAAGCTTTGCGGTTAATCAGGGCGTATTCGTCGAGGGCGCGGGAACGCAAGGCTCGGGCAATGATTTGGTCGCCAGAATTACGTCGATTTACGGCGCGACCATCACCTTAAACGCGCCCGCCGCCGCGACCGTTTCCGCAGCGAACGTCCAGCACGACGATACGGACGCGATAAACGCGGCGACCGCTTCGCTGTTTGCCAACGGCGGCGGAGGCGGAACCGTTGATATTCCAGCCGGATTTTATCGCGTCAACAAAGGCTTCGACCAGACGCGGACGGACGCGCGACCGGCAATCGGCATTTATCCGGTCGACCCCGGACATCCGGTCAACGCGATTTTGTTCTGCCCGTATTTTAACGAGACGAATTCGCTGAAATACTGGCGTTTGAGAGGCGAGTTTCGGACGGGCACGATTTGGAACGCGAAGGCGACCGAAGGCACGATTATCTCGACCGATTTAAGCGGCGTCGATAATTACAATCTCGGACAGCTTCAGCCGTCGCTCATCTCGACGCGCGGGCTGGTCGGCACGGTTCCGTGGGAGCCGGGCTTTAATCACGTTAATCTGGTCGTCGAGCGGATGCACCTGCGCGTTCCCGATAACCCGACGATTACGGCGATAAACGGCGCAAACGCCATCAATATGACGGTCGAAGACGTGAGCGTCGAAACCAATTCTCACCCGAACAATTTAACCGTTCCGCCGACAAATCCGTCGGTCGGAATTTACTGCCCGAAAATCGCCAACGCGGCGCGCATCAGAATCAAGGACGTGAATATCATCGGCGTCAACACGGCTATTAAATTCTCAGAACACGTCGTTTTTGACGATGTTTTTATATATCGAGTGCTGACGGCGCTGCACGTCGAGGCGGGCGGCTATCCGAACACCGGAAAAATTTCCATCGAGCACTGCCGTCAATATATGGTCTGGGTCGGGCAATCGCCGGTCAATCTGGAACTATCGATTGAACGCGCGCAAGCCGGGCACTGGTGGTCGCAGGACGACGGCACGAAAGATTTAAGCGCGACCGACAGCCGTTTTCCGCACGGCATCATCCGCTACATAATCTCGCACCAGGGCGGCGGCGACCCGTATTCCGCTTCCAGCACGATGACGACGCAAAACATTTTGCCGCAATATTTGCAGTTGCAAAACATCTTTCAGCCGATGCAGACGCAGAAATATTAACGGAATCGTGAATCGTGAATCGTAAGCAAAAAGAAAAGGCTTTCCCGTTTTCACGAAAAAGCCTTTTCTTTATTTGAGTCGGGGCGAGATGATTTGAACATCCGACCTCACGGTCCCGAACCGTGCGCTCTACCAGGCTGAGCCACGCCCCGATAAGTCAAGTTTTAAATTTTAAGCCACCGGCGGCTCGAAGTCAAACGGGAATCAAACTTCCGCTTCACTCGCCAGTTCCCGTTTCTTCTCGCGCCGCACTTTCAGGTATTCGATAATCATCGGCAGAATCGAAAGAAAAACGACGACAATCACGACTTTGTCGATGTGGTCTTCGAGCTTGAAATTCGAGATTCCGAACCAGCTCTGCATCATCTGCTCGACCAGACCGCCGAGAAAATAACCCGCCAGAAGCATGCTCGTCACCCACAGGAATCCGCCGAAAACGTTATAGACGATGAAGTTTTTATAAGTCATCTCCGCCGCGCCCGCGACTATCGGCGCAAAGGTTCGGACAATCGGCACGAAACGAGCGATGATAATCGTTTTGCCGCCGTATTTCTCATAAAATGCGTGCGCTTTTTTCAGATGGTTGGGATTAAAAAGCCGCGATTTCGGACGATTGAAAATCGCTTTGCCCATTTTTTTTCCCGAATAATAACCGACCGCGTCGCCGACCACGGCGGCAATAAAAAGCGTGGTCAGCAAAACCCACAAATTCAGCTTTCCCGCCGCCGCGAAAAGTCCGGCGACGACCAGAAGCGAATCGCCCGGCAGAAAAAAGCCGACCGCCAGCCCGGTTTCGGCAAAGACGATAAGAAATAACCCGACGTAAGCAAACGCGCCGAGCTTTTCCAGCAGCGCGTCGATTAAAACTTTCGGATTAAGATATTGCAGTAAATCCGTCAACCATTCCATAAGTTTCCTAATGCAAAACGTTTATAAATGCAAAATGCAAAGTGCAAAATGCAAAATATTGGGATTAAGATACAAGATTCAGAATTAAATTTCTTCCTTCATTTTGCACTTTGTATTTTGCACTTTGCATTTTCCACGCGTTTTGCATTTTTCTCACTTCCAGCCGTGCTCGCCGATCAGCGGAACGAAGGCGCACGCGCCGAAATCCTCGGTCTGAAAATCTTTCGGCGTGCGCGTCACGCGAATCAATCGCTGCGTCTGCCGGTCTTGCCCGACCGGCAAAACCAGCCGACCGCCGATTTTTAATTGCCGGAGAAGCGGTTCGGGAATTTCCGGGCTGCCCGCCGCCACCAGAATGCCGTCAAACGGCGCGTAAACGTCCCAGCCGAGCGTGCCGTCGGCGCAGCGCAGCGAAACGTTGGGAATTTTCAATTGCCGGAGCCGCGCCTGCGCCTCGCTCGCCAGTTGCGGGACGCGCTCGACAGCGTAAACGTTGCGCGCGAGCAGCGCCAGAATCACCGTCTGATAGCCGGAACCCGCGCCGATTTCCAGAATTCCGGACTGCGGCGTCAGTTCCAGAAGCTCGGTCATCCGCGCCACGATAAACGGCTGCGAAATCGTCTGTTTTCCGGCAATCGGCAGCGCGTTGTCGGCGTAAGCCTGCACTTTCAACGCTTCGGGAACAAAAAAATGACGCGGCACGCGGCGCATCACTTCTAAAACTCCCTCGTCCTGAATCCGGTAATGCTCGCGCAGGCGCTGAATCATTCGCTCGCGCGGAATTTCATATTCGTCAATCATAAACAGTTGACGGAAAGTTGCAGATAGTTGCAGATAGTTGCAGATAGTTTAAGACGGGTGGCGAAAGCTGAAATTCCGAAACTGTATTTTAACTTCCCGCAACTTTCTGCAACTTCCTGCAACTATCTGCTAACTTTCCGTTAACTCCACGCTGTTCCAGTCTTTCAAAAGTTCGAGGGCTTTGTAATTCGTTAAATCCGTGCGCATCGGCGTGACCGAGACGAAGCCTTCGTCAATCGCCTCGAAATCCGTGCCGCCTTCGGCGTGAAAGCCGTTGCGCTGCTCGCCTATCCAGTAATAAAATTTCCCGCGCGGGTCGGTGTGCTCGGTAATAACCGGATGCGCGTCTTTCAAGCCCTGCCTGGTCACGCGAAAACCTTTCGGCGCGCCTTTCGGCACGTTGATGTTCAACAGCGTGCCCGGCGGCAAGCCTTCCTCGATGGCTTTGGCGGTCAGGTGTCGCGCTACTTGCGCCGACTCGGTAAAATCGTGATTGCGCGTCGCCGTCAGGCTGAAAGCCAATCCGGGAACGCCCAAAATCGTGGCTTCCATCGCGCCGGCGACCGTTCCCGAATAAGTCGCGTCGTCGCCCAGATTAGGACCGTGATTGATGCCCGAAGCGCAGATGTGCGGGCGCTCGGCGGGCGGCAGAATGCGGTTCAGGGCGAGCGTCACGCAATCGGTCGGCGTGCCGTCAACCGTCCAGTGTCTTTCGTCGATTTGTCTGATTCTGAGCGGTCGGGCTAAGGTCAGGCTGTGAGATGCGCCCGACATTTCCGATTCGGGCGCGACAACGTAAACATCGCCGATTTCGCGCAAGGCGTTTTCCAGTTCGATAATTCCCTGCGAATGAATGCCGTCGTCATTCGTGACCAGAATCCGAACCTTTTCCGAAGACATAAATAATTTTCGATTTTAGATTTCAGATTGGATTTGATTTTTTTAAATTTATTCGGCTCGAAGCCGAACGCCGCTTCCAATCGCCAAACTAAAATCCGGAATCTAAAGCGCCTCTAGCTGCGCGGTTCGCGGTTGAAGCCGCCGCCGCTGCCGCCGCCGGTATTCTGATTCGGGCTGTTCTGGTTATTAAAATTATTATTGCCGCCGCCCATCGGACGCATGCGGTTGCGCTTTTTGTTGCGCTTGCGAGCCATCGCCGATTTCAGCTTCGCCTTTTGTCCGGGCGGGACGAAATGCGCGTGTTTTTTCAGGTCTTTAATAATCTCTTCGGTCATCACTTTGCGCTTGAAGCGGCGCAGCGCGCTTTCGATTGACTCGTTATTGTTTACTGTTACAAAAGCCATTTTAAAATTTCTGTCTCCTTAATCTATCGCCGACACTGCTTGCCGGTCGGCTTTTTGCCATCAGGCGAAATGATTATTAAACACTTTTTTCCGCCCAAAGGCAAGTAATCAACGGAAAACGGATAATGAAAAACGGAAAATCAGGAAGACCGGGCACGGTAGAAATTTATCTTCCGCTTCTGTCTTCCGGCTCCTTCAATTTTCCGTTTTCCGTTTTCCGTTTTCCGTTAACTGCTTTCCGTTTTCCATTAACCGCCTTTCGGCAGCGGCAAAGCGAGCAGATGTCCTTCGTAAACGAAATAAATTTTCTGGTCTTTCTGCTCGACCCACATATTCATACTATCGAAAGAAATCTGCGGCAGTTTGACGAAAGGCTTAAAGACGAGCGTTTTCGCGTTGTAAACGCCAATCTGCGTTTCGTTTTTCCGGGCGTCGGGAATCGCCGCCCAGAATTCGTCCGGTTTTCCGGTCGGCTGGAGCGGGCGAAACGTCTGCTGCGCGAGCGGGCGAATCTCGCCTTTGCCGGGCTGCACCGCGCCGGTTTCCGCGTCCATCAGAAAATAATCCCCGATTTTCGCCTCTTTGGCTTCCGCGTCCATATACTCTTCGCCGTGAAAAGAGCCGCCGAGGATTAAGACTTTGTTAATCGAAGCGATAAAGGCGACGGCTTCAAACCTCGGATGCTGCTCCGTTCTGAACTTGAATTCCTTGCCCGTCAGCAAATTGACGCGAACCAGCGCGGGCGGTTCTTCGTCGTAGTATTTGGTGACAATCGCCCAGCGCCCGTTCGGCGTCACCACCGGTCTGGTGTAATAACCTTCCCGAATGCGGGTCGAGCGCCCGCCGACGATTTTATACAAACCTTCTTCGTCAGCCCTGATTTCAAGATTCCCGGCTCGCGCTTTCCAGCGATGGTCTTCGACGCCGCCGGGCAAACTGTCGCGCGCGTTTATAAACTCGATGCCCGGCGGCTGCGCAATCACGCCGGCGAGTTTTTCCGAATCCAGCCGATACCACGCAAAGTTTTCATACTGACGCAGCGCGCGGCGCGCGGCGTTTCGCTCGTGCGCTTTCTCGTAGTCGTATTCCTCGCTTTCCTGTTCGGCTTCTTCCTGTTTTTCCAGTTCCGCGTCGATTTGCTGGCGACGCTCCTGATTGTCAATCAGGACGCGGAAATCATCTCCGTTTTTCCAGACCGCGCGCGCCTGTAAATTATTGTCTTCGAACAAAATCTCCAGCCCCGGGACGTTTTTTCCCATCCAGTAATGAAGCCTGGCGGGCGGCTTCCGCATTTCGTCGAACATCTTTTCCAGCTCGACGAAAAACTTCGTCGGCTCGTCGGAACGGACGAAAACGCGCCGCCCGCCGTTTCGACCGAGCATGGTTAG
>DATHBC010000063.1:0-2390 GCA_035296345.1 Pyrinomonadaceae bacterium
ACGCCGATGTAAAATGCCGTCTGCTTCAGAGCGGTTTGCGCCTTCTCGTCGCCTTCCAGAGCGAGGTCTACAAGCTGGCTGAAAGTTATCGTGCCCGCTCCGTCGCGCGTTTTAAGCAGCGCGGCATAACGCGCGACCGCCGAACGCTCGGAAGCAAACGCCTCCCAGCAATTATCCTTACCGGCGGCGCAGGCGACGGGCGCGTCGCTGCCAATCGTCATGTGCCCGAATTCGCCGGCGATTCCGCCCTTGCCGCGATAAAGCTGACCGTCGAAAACGATTCCGGTTCCGATTCCTTTATGTACCAGCACCAGTATAAAATCGCGCACCGTGCTGACTTCCGGACGCCCGAACCAAAGCTCGGCGAGTGCCGCCGCATTGGCGTCGTTATCAATTTTGACGGGCAGCCCGGTGGCGATTTTCAGCCTTTCGGCAAATTCCGGCTCAAACCAGTCGAAATGCGGCGTGGCTAAAATCTTCCCGCTCACCGGCTCGACCAGCGCGGGCACGCTGACGCCGATGCCCTCGATTGTCCCGCCGTTTTTGTTGATAAAATATTTGACCGACGCAACGATGCGGGTAATCGTTTTCGCGAAATCTTCGCCGGTCGGAAATTCTTCCTGTTCGAGAATCCGCCCGGCTAAATCGCTGGTCGCGATAATCGTTTTGTTTCTCCCGCAATCGACGCCGATGGCGACGGCGTTTGCCGTCCGCAGCGTTAACAACTGCGGCGGGCGTCCGCCGGATGATTCGCCGTCGATTTCTTCGATTAAGCCGATGCTTTTCAGCTCTTCGACGATGAGTGAAACGGTCGAACGCTGCAAATCGGTCAGCCGCGCGATTTCGGCGCGTGAAATCGGACTCCGCTCGCGGATAAGGTTAAGAATGATTTGCCGATTGATGTCGCGAATCGTGCTCGACCGCGCCACGTTCGCGTTTTTAAGGTTTATACGTCGCACCATAATTTTATCAGGCTGATACCTTAACACCTCTAATCGACTAAAAAGCAGTCTGAAAATCCGGAACACATTACAAAAGCGGGAATCCCGCCCGCCACACATATGAAAACCCGAAAGACGATTTGCATTTTCCCGGCTCGTCAAACCGCCGCCGCCTCAAACCTTATGAATAAAATGTCCTCTGTTTGAATCGACATTTAGAGTATATTCCAAACGACGACCGAATAAAATATAGTTTTCTTAAAATAATCCGGCTCGAAAATCACTCTTTTTCGCGCTCGTTTCCTTAACGCCGCTGCCCGGATTTATTTTTATCAAAAAGCGTCGATTAGCGAGCGCGCCTTTAATTTCTGACGAAATTCTTCGGCGCTTAATTTTTGTGTCGTGCGAAACTCCACTTCCCTGCGCCGGTTCGGTATCAAATCGAAATAATTGTCGGCGAAAAATCCTTCCGTAAAACCGGAAAGATAAACCGCTTTCGCCGCGCGGTCGGCGGCGAGCGAAACTTTAAAACCGTATTTCGTCGGCGTGACTTCCGCTTTGATTTCCGGTTTCGTAAACGCCGATTCTTTAAACGGTCTAAAGTAATATTCATTCTGCGAAACAATTTTGCCGCCCGTTTTCAGCTCGACCAGAAGAAAAGCGTTTTTCTCGTCCGCGCCGTTCAACAGCTCGGCGACGGGCTGCGCGAAATAAGATTTTCCCTTGAGCGGCTCGACGTTTATATCAATGGTTCTGGTCATCAACTGTTTGCCGCTTAAATCCAGCAAAGTCATCGTCAGCTGCGCCTGTCTGGCGTCGGGAAAATCCGACACGACGTAAACGTTCATTTTTCGGTCTTCGCCCACGTGCGGCGAGACGAGCAGCGGCGCGTAAAACCTGCGCGTGTAATACATCAGGGCTTTCCAGCGCCCGAAATAATCCATCGCCGACCACGACGCGACCTGCCAGCAATCGTTCGACTGCCAGTAAAGCGAGCCCATGTTGCGCGGCATTATGCGGCGAAAATGCTCGGCTCCGATTTTGATTCCTTCCGCCTGCAAAACCTGGCTGACATACAGAAACGACTCGAAATCTTTCGGCTCGTTATATTCGCGCAGCATGTAGGCGCGAATCAGTTGATTGCCGCGCGGGTGGCGCTGGTGCGCCAGCATTATCGGCGTCTCGATGCTTTTGCGGTCTTCTTCCGCGGTGTAGGTTTTAACGGTTTCGTATTCGGGAAACGACTGAAAGCCGTATTCGCTCATAAAGCGCGAAAACCAAAAAAATCAGGCTTAAAATCAAGTATAAATTTTTCATCCCGATTCACCTCGAAAAAAGCTGAACACCCGAAAAACGCCGTCTTACCGCATGTCAGGCGCGCGCGTAATCGACCGGCATCGTCAAGCCTAAACTTGCGGTATCAATTTCAGGCAAACCGGCGTCGGAATC
>DATHBC010000064.1:0-7476 GCA_035296345.1 Pyrinomonadaceae bacterium
AATTCCGACCGAAAAGGCGAAGGAAATCGTCAAATTCATCAAGGACGCGAAGCTGAAAGTGCAGGCTTCGATTCAGGGCGAAACCGTTCGCGTGTCGGGCAAAGACCGCGACACTTTGCAGGACGTGATTGCCAAATTGAAGGCGAAAGATTTCGGCATCGACATGACGTTTGACAATTACAGGTCGAATTAAACTTTTTCAGGAAACATGAGAAAAAGAATTTCAGGGTTTTTAATTCTGATTCTTTCATTATTAAATCCGGCTTGCGTTCCGCAGCCGGTTTTGGTTGAGGGAACTGCGATGTCGCCGAATTTCAACGACGGCGACAGGGTGATAATAAATAGAAACGTCGGCGAATTGAAACGCGGCGACGTGATAATGTTTTTATACCCGAAAGACACTTCCAAATGGTATATCAAGCGAGTCGTCGGCTTGCCCGGAGAAAACGTAGAGCTTCGGGAAGACAAAGTTTTCGTCAACGGGCAGATTCTGGACGAGCCGTATATAGACCAAAAATATAATCAAACGCGCGGCACATTCGCGCCGAAAACAGTTCCCGAAAATCATTATTACGTGCTCGGCGATAACCGCGACAATTCTTCGGATTCCAGATATTGGGGCACGGTTTCAAAAGATTTGATTACCGGCAAATACGTTTCGACCTATTACAAGGCGGATTCGAAATAGCTGTAAAAATGGCTCGAAGTCTCGATTATTACTGGAAGCTTTTGCAATGGACGCTGCATCATTATCGCCCGGAACACGACGTGACGATTGAAACCGCCAACGGTTTGCTCAGTTGCAGCAGCCGCGACTGGCTGATAGGAAAACATCTTTTCGTCCACCGCAATTACGAGCTGGATTTTATTAAAACCTCAATCCGCTTTCTCGAAAGCGAAGGCTTTTTGAAACCGGGAAAAAAACGCGCGGTCGCCGACATCGGCGCAAACCTCGGAATGATTTGCATCGCGCTTTTGCGCGAGAATTTTTTTGAAAAAGCGATTGCCTTCGAGCCGAGCCCGCGCAACTTCCGGCTTTTGGAAAAAAACGTCCGGCAGAACAATTTCGCCGATAGAATCCGTTGCTTTCCGCTGGCGCTTTCGTCGGAAAATAAAAGCATCGAATTTGAAATCGACGAGACGAATTCCGGCGACAGCCGCGTGCGAAAAACCGAGGGCGGCGGCGAGCTGAAAGAACACAAACGACGCCTTGTTTCGGTCGAGGCAAAGACTTTCGATTCGTTTCTGCCGGAAAACGAGGCGGCTGCCTCGCCCAGGGAAATAGATTTGTTCTGGATTGACATTCAGGGTCACGAAGGACATTTTTTTAAGGGAGCGCGCCGGTTTTTTCAGGAACATAAAGTTCCGGTCATCAACGAATTCTGGGGCTACGGCATCCTGCGCTCGGGCATGACGCGCGAGGAATACTGCCGCGTCGTCGGCGAGACTTTCGAAAAATTTTATTACTGGACAGAAAACGAGTTTCAGGTAAAATCAACTACGGAAATCGAAAAACTTTTCGACAAATTCGGCAAACCGCGGGAAATAGCCAGTATTATTTTAGTTTAATGCAAACATTCAGTCCGAAATTAGCTTTACAAAATCCTCTGGCGGCGGCGCGGCGGATTTTTTCATTGATTGCGGCGGAGATGGCGCTGGTCGAAGCCGAATTTGAGCGGCAGGCGCAGTCGAACGTCCAGGTTATCGCTTATCTGGGCGATTACCTGCGCGCTTCGGGCGGCAAGCGCCTGCGCCCGGCGCTGAATATTTTGTCGACATACGCGGCGGGCGGCGACGGCTCGCGCGAAAATTCGATTCGGCTGGCGACCGTCATGGAATTTCTGCACACGGCGACGCTCGTTCACGACGACATCATCGACAACGCCGACACGCGCCGCAATCGCTCGTCGGTCAACGCGCGTTTCGGCAATCAAGCCGCCGTCCTGATGGGCGATTGGCTTTATATGTCGGCGTTTGAAACGAGCCTCAAGGAACGCTCGCTGGAAATTCTCGACATCCTAACGAGCGTGACGCGCAAGATGACCGAAGGCGAATTGATTCAACTGACGATGCTCGGGCGAACGGATATTACCGAAACGGAATATTTCGACGTTTTGCAGCGAAAAACCGCTTATCTTTTTTCGGCTTGCTGCGAAATCGGCGCGATTACGGGCGGCGCGACGCGCGAGCAGCAAAGCGCGCTGCGCGATTACGGTTTGAATCTCGGCACGGCGTTTCAACTGGCGGACGATTTGCTGGATTTTACGGCGGACGAGGAAGTTCTGGGAAAAGCCGCCGGCGCAGACCTTCTGGAAGGAAAACTGACGCTGCCTCTGATTCTGCTTTTAAAGCAGGAGCCGGAAAGAAAGGCTGATTTGGAGCGGATAATGCAGGAGGGAAATTACGAAAACAACTCGCGCGAAAATCTGCTGGCGGCGCTCGAACGCCGCCGAACGCTTGCCAAAACCCGCGAAAGAGCCTACACTTACGCTGAAAAAGCCAAGAAAAACCTTGAAATTTTGCCCGTTTCGCGTTATCGTTCTGCTTTAGACGAAATTCCGTCTTATATGATTGAAAGAGCGAAATAGCCATCAGCCATCAGCGGTCAGCCGTCAGCCTTTAGCTGATTGGTTGGCTGAATGCTGATAGCTGATAGCTGAATGCTGATTGCTATGCTTGACGAAAATCTTATCGCCACGTTAGAACAGAGCCTGCGGCAGACGCGCAACGCGCAGAATCGTCTGCTGGTGCGCCTGCGCGAGGTCGAATCCGAATCCGAACGGCTGCGGCAGGAAATCGAGGCGCTGGAAAACAGCGCGGCGCAGACCGAAGCGGCGATTTACAGCCTTCTGGCGACGATGCGTTCGGGGCAGCACCTCTGGAATACGGATACCACCAAGATTCAACGCAACGACGAAGATTACGAGCCGCCGCCGGCGGAAATAATGAAGCGCATTTCCCGCACCGCGCCGCCGCAGCAACAGCAGCAGCAACAGCAGCAGCAAAACAACAATCAAAATATTTCGTCGAATAATTATCGGAACAACTCGAACACGATTTCCTACATCAATAATTCATCGCGAAACGTTCCCTCGGTCAGCCCGCATATCGAGCCGATCAGTCATCGGTTCACCGACCGCACGATTACGCAGGCGTGCACTCTGCTCTTGCGCGAATCCGGCAAGCCGCTGCACGTCAACGAGCTGTATAACCTGCTCTGCGTCGGCGGAATGGAATTTAAGGGAAACAATCCGACGATTTCGATTGCCGTTTCTTTAAACCGCAATCGTCGCTTTCGGAAAGTCGCGCCGGGCACCTTCGATTTGGTGATGCGCGACGCTTCTCAAGCGGCTTCATAAACTGAATTTAGAATTACATTTACAACAATTTCAGGTTGCGTTTTTTCGTAAAACGAACCAAAATAGTAGTTTGGAATAATCTTTCATTTTCGGACAAATACATTAGGAGATAAAAATGAGTATTCGGGACACTAAGAAATCGAAGGTTTCTTTGTTCTTTGCCGGTTTGTTTATTCTGCTCGCAGGACTCGGCGCGGATGTTTTGGCACAGAAAGTTCGCATTCGGGCGCAGATTACGCCGAACTGCAATTCGGGAACTTCGCGTTTGAAGTTTGCGGATATTTACGCCGACGGCAATATTGCCGTGCAGGGCAGCTATCAATGCCGCGGAGCTTTTATTTACAACATTTCCAACCCGGATGCTCCGACGCTCGCCGCGCATTACAATCCCGGCGCGAATCAGCAGTTTCTCGAAGCCATCGTCGTCGGCAATCGCGGCTATTTCGGCAGCGGCAACAGCGGCGGCGTGCACATCGTCGATTTGACAAACCCGGCGGCTCCGGTTTTGCTCGGCATCGTTAATCCGACCAGCGGCAACGGTTTCGCGTCGATTCACGAAATGGTCGTTTTCAGTCAAAACGGGGCGACTTACCTGATTGAAAACAACAACGTTACTTCCAACAAGCTTCTGAAAGTCATCAACGTCACGAATCCCGCCGCTCCCGTCTTTGTCCGGGACATCAATCCGACCGAAGTAAGCTGGGTTCACGCCGTGCACATTCGCGGAAACCGCATGTACACTTCCGGCTGGGGAAACGGCACGGCACGCGGAAAGACGGAAATCTACGACATCACCAACGTCGGAACGCAGGCGCCCGTGCTTTTAGGCTTTATCGAAGACCCGACCTCGACCACGGCGGGAAACAATATGCACAGCAGCTGGACGAGCGAGGACGGAAATTTCCTGTACAGCTGCCGCGAAACTTCAAACGGCAACGGCGACGTGCGCGTTTACAACGTTTCCAATCCCGCGCAGCCGATGCTGGTCAAGCGCATCGGGATGAACGATTTGGCTCTGAACGCCGTGACGCCGCACAACCCGGTCGTCATGGGCGATAAATTATATGTCGCCTGGTATCAGGCGGGTATACAGGTTTTCGACATCGGCACGAATCCGTCAGACCCGAAACGCATCGGTCAATACGACACTTATCAGCCGGCTTTCGCGCCGCCGAGCGAGGAAGAAACAGCCGGAACGCTCGCCGGCAGCGAGCCCTGGGATGCCATCTGCGCCACTGAAAGCCTGCAAAACTCACTGCCGACGACCTACGACGGCAACTGGGCGGTTTATCCGTTCCTGGGTGAAGACAAAGTTCTGGCGGGCGATTTGACTTACGGTTTGCTGGTTCTCGACGTGACGGGGACGAACGCGCTGCCGAAAAATCAGGTTTCGGATTTTGACGGCGACGGCAAAACCGACATTTCCGTTTACACGCCGTCGACCGGCGTCTGGTCAATCGAAAGAAGCTCAGGCGGCTCAAGCACGACACAGTTCGGCGCAAACGGCGATAAAATCGAAGCCGGAGATTTTGACGGCGACGGAAAATCCGACATCGTCGTCTGGCGTCCGAGCGAAGGCGTCTGGTATGTCTTAGGCACGACGCGCGGATTTTTCGCGGCGCAGTTCGGCGCAAACGGCGACGTGCCCGTCGCGGGCGATTACGATGCGGACGGCAAAACCGATTTCGCCGTCTTCCGTCCCGCAAACGGCTCCTGGTATATCCAGCAGAGCACGCTCGGATTCCGCGCCACGCAATTCGGCGTCTCGACCGATAAGCCGATGATTGGCGATTTCGAAGGCGACGGCAAGACGGATTTGGCTGTCTGGCGACCGTCAAACGGCACGTGGTATATCCTGCAAAGCTCTTCCAGCCTTTTGATGGGCGCGCAGTTCGGCATCTCGTCCGACAAGCCGGTGACGGGTAATTTCGACGGCGACGGCAAGACGGATTTAGCCGTCTATCGTCCCGCCGAAGGCAACTGGTATATTATGAACAGCCAGACCAATTCTCTGGGCGTCTATCGCTTCGGCATTTCGAGCGATATGCCGATTCCCGCCGATTACGACGGCGACGGCAAAACGGACGTCGCGGTCTTTCGCGCCTCCGAGAACGCCTGGTATCGCCTGAACAGCACCAACGGAGCGTTCGTCTCCAAAACCTTCGGTCAAAACGGCGACGTTCCTTCGCCGTCCTCGGTTCAACCGTAATTTAACCGAAAGAGAAACAATGCGAAACGGCTCAAAGTTTTGAGCCGTTTTTTTTATTGAAAAGATTTTTCTCGCGCGCGGGCTGATTCTGCGGATTGCTTTTGACCTTCCGCAGAAAATTGAAGAAACTTGTAAAAATTTCTATGACACAGGGCGAGATGAAATTAAAGATTACGATTCAAAACGGTTCGCTGGCGGGAAGAACGGCTGAGCTGGAGCAGCCGCCGCAGCAACAGGGCGCGTTTCTCACTTTCGGGCGCGACGCGAACTGCAGCGTCAGATTTGACGCGGGCGAGCGTGTCGTCTCTTCCAAGCACGCTTTCGTCGAAGCGAAACCCGACGGCTTTTATCTGACCGACAACAACAGCACGAACGGAACATACGTCAACGGCAGCCGGATTCAATATCAAAAATTAAACTCCGGAGACTTAATCACTTTCGGCAGGGACGGCATCGCCGTCAAGGTTTTCATCGAAGCTGCGGCAGGAGCCGCGCAGGCAACGCTCGCGTTTCAAAATCAAATTCAGCCGGAGGAGGCGGGTTTTCAGCCTCCGCCCGTAATGACGCCCGTATATCAGAATCAAACGTCGTCGCCGACAGTAGCGGCGGTGGCAAACTGGCGCGAGTCGATGACGCGCATCGGCGTGCGCCCGCCGGAAATTCAACCGGCGCAAAGTCAGACCGGAAAAAAAGTCCTCATCGGCATTACGATTTTCATCGTTGTTTTTTTGTCCCTGATTGTGACGGCGATGATTACCAGCAGTCTCGGCGTCGCGGCGGCTTTCGTCGCGGCGGTGGTCGCTTTCGTTCCGGCTTGCATCTATATTCTGCCGCTTATCTGGCTCGACCGTTACGACCCTGAGCCGCTCTGGCTGCTGGCGCTGGCGTTTGCCTGGGGCGCGCTGGTGGCGGTGATTTTTTCGGCGACGATTAACGATTTGATGGGCGCGTATTTCGGGCGCGACGTCGCGGCGGTCATTTCCGCGCCGATTTTCGAGGAAGGCTCGAAAGGCTTCGGGCTGGTTCTGCTCTTGCTTTTCTTTCGTCACGAGTTCGACGATATTCTGGACGGCATCGTTTTCGGCGGAACCATCGCGCTCGGTTTCGCGACGGTCGAAAACGTGCTTTATTACGGGCGCGCGCTGGTCGAAGGCGGCTTCGAAATGCTGGCGTTTTTGTTCTTCGTGCGCGGAATCCTGTCGCCTTTCGCTCACGTCACCTTTACGGCGATGACCGGAATCGGCTGCGGCATCGCGCGCGAATCGCACAACACGTTCGTCCGAATATTTTTGCCGCTTTTGGGCTACGGCTGCGCAGTTCTGCTGCATGCTATCTGGAACGGCACGCCGACGCTTTTCGGCTTTGAAGGCTTCTGGTACGGCTACCTGTTTCTGCAGGTTCCGTTTTTCCTGATTTTTATGTGCTTTGCCGGATTAATTATGTTTCGCCAGAATATGATTATGAAAGAGATGCTGACGATTGAAGTGATGCGCGGCTTGATAACGCAGGAGCAGTACAAAAGAGCGACCTCCGCCTTTAGAAGCTCGGCGTGGCTGATAGGCGCAATCGGCACGGACAAATACCGCGCGCGAAAAAGATTCCTGCGCGCCGTCGGCAAACTCGGCTTAACCTACTGGCACATCCAGCGCGCGACCGCCGCGCAGGGACAAACCGCCAGCTTTCAGCAAAACCCGGTTTTGCGCGAAGAAGTTCTGAAATGGCGCGATAAAGTTTAATTAACGGAAAACGGAAAGTGGAAAACGGAAAATGAAATTATTTCTTACATTTTCCACTTTCCGTTTTCCGTTTTCCGTTACCGGACTAGCATCTGCCGAGCAGCCAGAAGACGACCAGAAATATGATAATCATCGAAAAAATGCCGCCGCCGAATTTCCACGCCGCCGCGCC
>DATHBC010000065.1:0-1774 GCA_035296345.1 Pyrinomonadaceae bacterium
GAATCAAGAGTAGAAAATCAGACGAATGAATAAGCCTTATCTTTGCGTTCTTTGCGCCTTTGCGGGAAACGATTTATCCCGCAAAGGCGCAAAGAGCGCAAAGGAAACAATCTACTTATTTCTACTCTTGATTCACATAGAGAATATTTTGCGTTTTGCATTTTGCGTTTTGCATTAATAAACGTTTTGCGTTTAATACTTTGTGTTAAACTGGCTGTCGTGGAAAACAGACCATCGCCGTCGCCTCTGAAACGCCGCTCGCCGCCCTGGATTCTGGGCGGGCTGGTGGCTTTTTTGCTGACCGGGCTGGTTTTGCTGCAAACGTCGAACCTGTGGAAAGGATTGTCGGTCGAAACCGCCGACGACACGCTCGCTCTCTACGCGCTTTCGTCGCTGAATTTTATCGCTTTTGTTATTTTCGCGTTTATTTTTGTCCGCAGCCTGGTCAAGCTCCGGCGCGAGCGGCGCGCGCTGGCGGTCGGGTCGAAGATAAAAACGCGGCTGCTGACTTATTTTTTCGCCGTCAGCCTTTTGCCGATTATCGCGATGGCGATTTTCTCGTACCTGTTTATGAACCGCGCGCTGGAACGCTGGTTTACGCAGATTCCCGAAAACGTCATCCGCGAGGCGCGCGAGATGCAGACGCAGGCAGTCGAAGACCAGACGTTGAAATTAAGCGAAACGGCGCGCATGCTGGCGACCGTTCTGGACGGGCGGGAAATTACGAGCGAAGCTTTGTCGAAAATCGTCGAGCAGGGAAATCTGACGCGGCTCGCCGTTCTGTCGAAAAACGGCGAAATCCTGGCGGCAAGCGAGCGCCCGTTGACGCCCGAACAAAAAGCCGAGCTTGACCGGACGATTATGTTTGTCCGGCAAAATCAACCGGATGAGCCGATTTTGCGCGACGGCAAAGGCTTTGACGTCGCCGTTTCGGATTTTTCCGACGGGCGCAGGAGGCTGGTCGTCGTGCCGGATTTGCGCCCGGAAGAAAACGTCAGCCAGATGGTCGAAAGCTCTCTGGTCGAGTTCGATAAATTAAAGGAGCGGCAAATCGTCGTCCGCCGCATAGGGCTTTCGACGCTCGGGCTTTTAACTTTTCTATTGATTTTCGCTTCGTCGTGGACGGCGTTTTACATCGCGCGCGGGCTGACCATTCCGATAAAAGCGCTGGCGGAAGGCGCGGACGAAATCGCGCACGGGAATTTCTCGCATCGCGTCGACGTGCCGGCGGAAGACGAGCTTGCCCTGCTGGTTTCCTCGTTTAACCAGATGTCCGCGCGCCTCGAAGCCAATTCCGCCGAGCTGCTCGAACGCCGCAAGTATATCGAAACCGTTTTGCAGTCGCTTTCGACCGGCGTCATTTCCTTCGACGCGCGCGACCGCATCACGACGATTAACCAGGCGGCGATTCAAATCCTGAGACTGGAGAACGCGAGCTTTGAAAACTTTGCGCTTTCCGGCATCGTCAGCGCGGAAAACCGGGCGATTCTGGAAAAGCTTCTCGCCCGCGCCAAACGCATCGGGCAAGCCGCCGAACAGACGGTTCTGGCGCGCGAAAACGCCAACGCTAACGGCAGCGGTTCTCCCGCTTCTGCGCCGGGCGCAGCCGAAAGCGTTCCCGTCGCGCTGACGGCGACGGCTCTGCCCGATAAAAACGGCGTGGTGCTGGTCATCGAAGATTTAAGCGAGCTGCTTCAGGCTCAGCGCGCCTCAGCCTGGGCGGAAGTCGCCCGCCGCATGGCGCACGAAATCAAAAATCCGCTGACGCCGATTC
>DATHBC010000066.1:0-2677 GCA_035296345.1 Pyrinomonadaceae bacterium
ATCTAGACCATCCCGCATCTCAGGCGGCGGCACAAATCTAATCCGCGGTTTCACAAGAGAACGAAATTAACATAGAATTTTTTCAGAGGCACGGAAATCGTTTGGAGCCGGAAAGCCGTAAAGGGGTATAAAATGCTCGGAAATTTAACTTTAATCGTCTTTTGTTTGATTGTATCGGTCGCCGCCGCCAGCGCGCAGCAGAAAAAAACGACCGGCGCGGACGCCAAGCCCGCGTCGCAGACTCCGAAAAAATCCAACCAGCGTCCGGCGGCTAAAACGCCGAAAGGCGAGCCGTTTGACAAAGCGAGCGTGGAGACGATGGCGGCGCAGTGCGTCAGGCTGGAAACCGAAGCGGGCGTTATCGAGCTGGAGATGTTTCCGGAAAGCGCGCCCGAATCGGTGCGAAATTTTCTGAATCTGGCGGCGACCGGCGCTTTCGATACGACCGCGTTCAGCCGCGTCGTGCCGAAGTTCGTCATACAGGGCGGAAATCTGTCCACGCGCGAAAAGATAACGCCCGAGCTTGCCGCCCGCTCGCGGCGCACCATTCCCGATGAGCCGAGCCAAATCAAACACGAGCGCGGAGTTCTTTCAATGGCGCGCCCGGAAGAGCCGAACAGCGCCAGCACGCACTTTTTTATTCTCGTCAGCAATGCGCCGAGTCTGGACGGGAAATTCGCCGCCTTCGGTCGCGTCACGCAAGGCATGGAGGTCGTCGACGCCATCAATAAAATGCCGGTCGAAAACGAGAAACCCGCGAAACCCGTCCGCGTCACGCGCGCGACCGTCGCGCCCTGTCCGGCTAAATTAAGTGAGAAGTAAGAACTGAAAACTGAAAACTAAAGAACTGAGAATCGAGAAGTAAAAAGTGAAAACGGAGAACTAAAAGACGTCTTTTAGTTCTCCGTTCGTAGTTCTCACTTATCAGTTCTTTAGTTGACTTTAAAGCTGTCGTATAAGCTCAGTTCCTCGACATTATTTTCCTCGTCGTAGGCGACCAGATAGGTCTTGTAGGTGTTGTTTTTCTTAAATTTATTTTTGTCGAGATTTCTGATTTCTATTTTTTCGCCGCTCTTTTTCAGCGATAGATTGTCATTTAATTTCTGCTGCACGACCAGATTGTTATTGGCGTCGTAAATTCTTATTTCATAACTCTTGTAAGCCTGCGCGATGCCCGGCATATCGAGTTTCAGCGAGAAGTTCCGGTTCCGGTCGGCTGAAAGTTTCAGGGTTTTTACGCTGCCGCGAAAATTTGTGAGAAACAAAACCTGCGGCGCGGCGCGGCGCGGCGCGGCGTTTTCCGGAGCTTTTTCGACCGTCGTTTTATTCCGGGCGACGGTTATGCCGGTCGAGGGTTTCGAAGTATCTTCGGCGAAATCTTGATTATTATCCGGTTTTGTCTCAGAACTTGTATTAGCTTCACGCTGATTCGATTGGTTCTGCGGCGAAACGGGATTTATCGCATTTTGATTTCCGTCGGCGCTGCCGGGTTCGGGCGTTTCGTTTCTGGCGACATTAATTGGTTGCTGCCGCTCGATATTGTAAAAACCGATATACAAAGCCAAGCCGCCGACTAAAAGCGCGGCGGCGGCGAAAGCGATTTGCGGAATTTTCACAAAGCTGCGCCAGTTTTCGGAGAGCGTCTCGAAAAAGCCCGTTTTGACGGCTTGTTTTTGAGGCGTTTGCTGCCGCCGGCGCTCGCCGCTCAACTCAAAATAAGATTTGGCGATGGCGACTTCTTCCAGATTGTTTATCAGAAAGCGGCTTTTGAATCTGTCGAGTTCAGCCCGGCTAAGGCTGTCGGTCAGATAGTCTTCTATCAAATCGGTCCGGGCGATTTCCAGTAATTCGGCGTTCTCGTCGCTGGCGAACCATTCCGTTTCTAAGAGCTCGATTTGATTATCGCTCAGCAAATCGAGCCAATAATCGCGCATCAATCGTTTTTTTTCTTCCAGAGCGTTGTTCATCTTAACTGACCGTCCCCAATAATAAATGACATTTTCTGAAAAAAGTTTCACTTTGATGTTAATCAATCGATGGCTTCGATGCTTTTGAGCTTTCTTTTCGCGCATTCGATGAGCTTTTTTCTAATCCGGTTGATGGAGATTTTCAGCGCGTTGACGGTTTTGCCCGACTCGACAGCCAGTTGTTCGCGCTGCGTTTTTTTTTCCTTGCCTTTTGCCGCGTCGTAGCGGTCGAGCAGGTTGATGTCTTTTTCGCTCAACCCTTCGCGGCATTCGCGCAGAGAATTCAATCCGGCTTCGGCGCGCAGGCGCTCGCTGAAACGGGCGAGAATTTCCTCCGGGTTGTAGAAAGGCTCTTCCGAGACGGGCAAGTCGTCCAAGCCCAATATTTTGCGCCGGGCGCGGCGCTGGTGTTCGAGCAAAATATAACGGGCTGTCTGGTGAAAATACGGATAAGGATTATTTTTATCGAGGACGAAATCTTCTTCGTAAATCTTGCGCGCGATACGGTTAAAAACCTCGTCGGCTTGTTCCTCGGCGACCTGCGATTGATTGGCGCGAAACTGGCGAATCAGGCGGCATCTGATGTCTTCGTAGATGAGTGAGGCTTTTTCGGAATTTTCGTCCAGACCCGATAAAAGCTTTTCAAAGGCTTCGGCATTCAAAACCCAATCTTTTTTGAATATTTTTTTTGCATCATAAGACATTCAGAT
>DATHBC010000067.1:0-7292 GCA_035296345.1 Pyrinomonadaceae bacterium
CACAAATCGACCTCCGGTTCTTCGGTCAGAAACTTTGAGCCCTGATAAAATCTTTTGGCTAGTTCGACTGCGTCGGCGGCGGCAAAATTCGGGTTCGTCCCGATGCGGGCGATATTTTTCATCTCGTCCGTGACGGCGAAAAGCGACTCGTCGGCGTTTAGATGAACAATCGCCTCGCCGCCCCAGACCGGAATGCCGTCGAGCGTCTGGCGCGCCCGCACGTGAATCATTTCCAGCTCGTCGACTTCGATTTTCTGAATCGCGAAATCATCCGGCGCGCTTATCAAGCCGCGCCGGCTGGCGCGATTTTTCAGATGCTCAAGGCTGTTTTGTTTGATTCTTTCGACGTCCTCTCGACTATATTTCGCATCGGCGTCCCGGCTGTCTTCGCCGGTAACATTTGCGGCACTTCTTCCGCGTGATAAAACCATCCATTCGAGCGTCGTCTGCGAAAAAGCCATCGTCGGAAGTAAAAAGCAAATCGCCAAAGCAATTGCGAAAATAGCTGACATTTCTTTACGGACAATTGTTGCCGCCGCTGCTGCCGGTCGTTTCATTTATCTGGTTCTCCTTTATTTATCGACTTCAATAAATAACGCGACGCAAATAAAGAAAAACGCTCATTTTTCCATAAAAAATATAAAAGAAGAAACAACGAATTAGCGCGGGCTGGCGCGGATTATTACAAATTTAATCCGTGCTGACCCGCGCTAACTCTTTGTTTCTTTATATTCCGGAAGGTTGCGTCAGGCGTAGCCGAGTTCTTTCAGTTTTTCCATCGTGATGCCGCTGCCGCTGCCGCCGGTCGAATTTCTTTCAAATTTCAAGATTCGCTCGACGTATTTCGCAATCACGTCGGCTTCCAGATTAACTTCATCGCCGGGTTTCAGGGTCGAAAGATTCGTCAGTTCCCATGTTTTCGGAATCACGGCGATTTCAAAATATGAATCGGTCAGCGCGGCAATCGTCAAACTGACGCCCTCGACCGAAATCGAGCCTTTATAAACCAGATAACGCGCCAAGTCCGCCGGAAAACCGATGCGGACAGTCCAAAAATCGCCCTGTTTCGCCGCCGCCAGAAAACTGCCGCGCGCATCGACGTGACCTTGCACGATATGCCCGCCCAAACGCGTCGAAGGCGTCACGGCGCGTTCCAGATTTACCGCAGAGCCGATTTTTAAAACTCCGAGCGTCGAGATTTTTAAAGTCTCCTCGGAAACGTCCGCCGCGAAAGAATCGCCGGAAACATTCAGAGCCGTCAGGCAAACGCCGTTGACGGCAATCGAATCGCCTTCACCTGTATCTTTCGTAACGATTCCGGCGGAAATCTTAATTCGCGCTCCGCCCGTATGCTTTTCAATCGAGGAAATTTTTCCTAGCTCTTCAATGATTCCGGTAAACATAACACAGATATTTTCGGATACCGCCGCCCGAAAAAGCAAATTCGCGCGTCTTTAAATTATTAATCATCATCGGGTTATAACATTTTTAAATAAAAATATGGTATCTTATCTTAACCCACATTTAATTGCCCCCGATTTCCAGCCCCCTAAATTTTCAGCCCCCGCAATTCTATAAATTCGGTATTGGCGATGATTAATCGTTCAGGGAGAAGTTTTGAAATTTATCAGATTAATGAAGATAGTCGTTGCGACAGCGGCTGTTTTGGTTACGGGTCTTACAGGTTTAAATCAGGCGATTCGCGCGCAGACGAGTTATACGACGGGCTTTGAATCGCCGCCGTTCACGCTCGGCGACGTAAACGGGCAAAACGGTTGGGGATATTTATCCAACAGCCCGACAAAAGGGATTATCGAAACCGCGCCCGCCGGAAGCGCGGCGGGCTTTGGCGCGCAGTCGCTCGCCCTGCGGACGAATAACGTCGCTTTTTTCGGCGTCTCCAATCACCTTTATTCGGCAATCATCGACCCGGCTGGCGAAACCGGAAGCACGATTGGCGGCGCGGCGGTCGCTTCGCCTTATAATCACTACGTCGCTTCATTTTATTATCAAGCGCCGGCGACGCCGGTGATTTCGACGCGCGCGGACGGTCGGTTTGCCGAGCTGAATCCGAGCAGCAAAGGCGCGGCGGCGAGTGACCCGCCGAATCGTTACGCGCAGGTTCGCGTCTTTAACAGCACGAACACCGCCGCCGGAACGGTGCGATTCGAGCTTGGCTGGTATTCGGTTTCCGCCTCGACTTTCAGCGTCGCGACGATTGCGCAGAATTTGAATTGGGGCGAATGGTATCGGCTCGATTACGACATACGTCTGTGCAACGGGCTGAACGGCTCGTCGCCGAATGACGTTGTCCGCGTTCAGATTTACGATTCGAGCAGCACTCTGCTGGGAACGGCTTTCGGCTCGACCTGGGAATCAGCCTGGAAAACGGGCAGCTTCGGCGGCGGCGCGACGCCGCGCGCGATTAACGGGTTTGATTTCTGGACGCAAACCGGACCTAATAACGCGCTGGTCGGATACGTGGATAATTTCTCGCAGTCGGTCGATAATGTCGCTAATCCCTGCGGCGCGCCGACGGCGGCAGCGGTCTCAATCGGCGGCAGAGTTTCAGATGCGGGCGGTCGCGGCGTTTCCCGCGCAGTCGTAAATATGACCGACGCGCGAGGCGAGGCGCGGACAAGCCTGACAAACCCGTTCGGTTATTACAGGTTTGATAATGTCGCGGCGGGCGATTCTTATATTTTTACGGTCAGCCACAAAAGCTACACATTCACGCCGCAGGTTTTAGTTGTCGCCGACGAGCTGAGCAATTTTGATTTTACGGCTAACGTTAAATAAAAAATGCGTCCGCAACGGGCGTAAATATCCGGCGGAAGCTTTAAAAAATTACCACGGTCGATTATCTATATCTCAGAGATTGGAAACGGGCGGAATTACGGAATCAGGCTTTTTCCGCCTGCGAGAGCTTTTTGATGTTTATCGAAATCGGCTCGCCGTTTTCCATCCTGTTATACATATTGACGAATTTATAGCCGAATTTTATCTCGCCCGGTTTATAAGACGAGCGCGTGTGAACGATTGAAGCGAAAGTTTCGTCGGTCGCCGTCAGCAGAATCAAAATTTCGGCGTCGGCTTTTTTCAAATCTTCGATGGTCAAGCCGTAAAGCGGCGAGCTTTCGTTAATCGGATGCACGATTGTCCACGCCAGCGGGAAAAAAGCGACGCGGTCGCGTTCGAGTTCGAGAAAATCGAAACGGCGGGCAACCTTGCCGTCCGCTTCGACGAAGCGCGCGAGCATCACTTTCACTTCGACTTCGATAAGCTGGTTGCTTCTGCCGTTGACCAGCCGAAACATCAAGCCTTCGATGCCGCGATACGGCGCGACGACCGCCACCTCGCTGAAAATCACGCGCGCCGTCGGTCGGGCGAAACGCGCGAAAACGATGCCCGTAATCAGCGCCGTCATAATCATGCTGTAATAAGATTCGATAGTGACGAGCAGGTTCGGAACGATGCCGACCGGATGAATCGTGCCGTAACCGATAGTGGCAAAAGTCTGGACGCTGAAGAAAAATCCGCGCAAAAGCAGATTTTCCGTCGGTTCGGTGGAAGAATCGACCAGCGATTCCGCGCCGAGACTCGCGTATAAAATCCCGAAAACGACGTTACTCAAAAAATAAAGCAGCAGCGTCAGAGCCGTAAAAGTCTTCCACGACATTGCGATAAGAGTGTGATAAAGATTCAGCGAGCTTAAGAAAGGCAAACCCGTCCGCTGGACGTTAAACGTCCCGTCCTGGTTCAGCAGACGCTCGCGGCTCTCGCGCGAAACTACCGAGCCGAAACCCAAATCGCGCTCCTCTTCGCGCATCTCGCCCGGTTTGACATTAACGCGGTAAAAGTCTGATTCCTGCTGCATCGTAATTATTGAAACGACAAAATGTAATAATAGTCAATCAAATGCGCTTTGCAAGTTTTGCGGTTTTTATGCGTTCTCTTTATAACGCTCGGAACGAGCATTTTAATTCATTTGAAACAAGGTGAAAATAATGAAACGCTATCTGATAACAAATACTTTACGCATATTTCTGGCAATAATAATTTTTTCGACCGCCGCCGTCGCGCAAACCGAAAAGCTGAAAGGAAACTGGAACTTAACCGGATTAAAACAAAACGGCAAAGCAATAGATATTTACCCGAAACCGCGCGCCGGCAAAAGGCTCGGCATCAGTTTCGCGGACGAAAAACGCTTCGGCTTGATTTCGACCTGTAACGGGATGGGCGCGGATTACGCCGCCGACGCCAAAGGAAATTTCAAACCCGGCGCGATTATCGGCACGAGAATGTTCTGCGGCGACGCGGCGATGAAAATCGAAACCGCGCTGGCAGACGCGATGCAAGCCGTCACCAAATACGAAATCAAAAACAACCGGTTGATTCTGCGCGACCGCAGCGGAAAGAATATTCTGACCTTTTCGCGCGCGAAATAACCGGAAGAAATCAGCCGCGAAACCGCACGAAATTGCACGAAAAAAGAAAATTTGTCCACAGATGAACACAGATAGAAGAAATTTGCTTTATCTGTGTTTATCTATGTTCATCTATGGACTATTTCTCTTTCGTGTCTTTTTCGTGTTCTTTCGTGGCTAATCTTTTTAACTTTTCAGGCGGACGCCTTTAAAAACCTTGTCCAGAAACAAATTCGACAGTTTTTCCTGAATGCTGTTGGCTTTCAGACGGTCGTTCAAATTGCGGAAATCGACCGAATCCAGATTCTGGTCTTGATTAAAACACGAGAAAACAAAAAATTCCTCGCCCGTGTGCGGGTTGACGTGACGCTGCAAACACTGCGCGCAGACTTCCTTCATCATACACTGCATCGGCGAGTTGATTGAGCCGATGGCGACGTGATTTTCCTTTAAATACGACGCGAGCGTCGTGTAGCGCGCTTCCTTGACGCCGTTCATCATGCGGTCTGAGCCGATGGCGATAATGCGGTCGACGTCCGACAGCATCACGCTTTGGTCGCCCAGGCGTCCTTCGGCGTAGGCAATCATCGCCTGCACGATATTGCCGCGAAAATGCGCGTCCTGCGGGCGCTGCGGCTGGATTTCATCGCCCATATCCGTCGCCCAGATAACCTGGTCGGTCGCGCTTTCTATTTCCTCGCGCTTGAATAAATCCGCGCCGTTTTTGTACCCGGCAAAATAAATCAGGCGATTGCCGTTTTCCCTCATCGCCTTGGCAATCGAAAACAGAACGGCGTTGCCGAGACCGCCGCCCGCCAGCAGAACCGTTTCGTTTTCGGGAATTTCGGTCGGCGTTCCGGTCGGTCCCATGACGACGACTTCCTCGCCTTCTTTTAAAAGCGAAACCAGTCGCGATGAAGTTCCCATTTCGAGAACAATCATCGACAGCAAGCCTTTTTCCTCGTCGACCCACGCGCCGGTCAGAGCCAAGCCTTCCATCATCATGCGTTTGCCGTCGATAATCGGCGCGCTCGATTCAAAATTTTGAAGCCGGTAAAACTGTCCGGGCTGGAATTTTTTCGCCTGCAAAGGAGCTTTGACGATAACGTCGACAATCGTCGGCGTCAGCCGTTTGACTTCGACGACGTAAGCCCGGAGCTGTTCGTCCAGAGTCCGGACGAGATTGCCGAAGACTTTTTCGTTTTCAACAGTATTTTCGCTGATTTCGCCCGCGAAGATTTCCGCGACGCGCTCGTAGCCGTGTTTCGCCGAAGCCATCGCTTTGACGACGTTTCCGGCGTAAATCGGGTGATTATCGCCGTAATAGGAAATAAATTTTCCGTCGCTTTCGTATGACGTGAAAAATCCGGTTTCGCCTTTTTCGACCGCGACGGCGTGAAATTTTCCGTCGCCGTTTTTCTCTAATTTATGCGGCGCGAAATATTGTTTCCAATCGTCCAGCTTGAAAGTTCCCGGGTTTTCCTTTTCGTAAATCACGTTCGGGCTGGTTCCCGCCGCGACGCAGACCGTGCGCGCGGGAAACTCGACCATTTCGCCGGAATTTTCAAATTTCCTGCTTTCGGCGTCGTAATTTACGCGGTCGAAAACCAGAGCCTTGACCGCGCCGTATTCGTCCGGCGCGGCTTCGACCGGGTTCATCAACTCGACAAATTCGATGCCTTCTTCCAGAGCTTTCTGGACTTCTTCGTGATTCAGACGATACGCGGGCGAATCCTGCAAACGTTTGCGGTAAACCAGCGATACGCCGCCCCAGCTTCTGACCAGAGGAATAAAATTCGGCTGCTCGCCCGCCTGTTCCGCGCGCTCGCGTTCGGCGCGGATTTCCTTTCCGTGTTCGAGAAATTCCTGCAAAACGCGCGTTTCTTCTTCGTCGAAGCGATTCCAGACGACTTCCTCGCCGAATTCAGCCGAAAGATTTTCAAACATTTCCAGCATTTTTTCGACCTGCACCGGATAATACGCGAAAAGCTCGGTCGCCGTGTCGACGCCCGTCAAGCCGCCGCCGATAACGACCGCCGGAAGACGGACTTGCAGGTTGGACAAAGTTTCTTTCTTAAACGCGCCCGTCAATTGCAAAGCCATCAGAAAATCCGACGCCTTGCGAATGCCGCGAATCAGGTTGTTTTTCATCCTGACAATCGTCGGGCGACCCGCGCCCGTGGCAATCGCGATATGGTCGAAACCGAAATTCCAGGCGTCTTCAATCGTCAGAGTTCCGCCGAAGCGAATGCCGCCGTAAGCGCGAAAATGCTCGCGCCGCGCCAGAAGAAGCTGAAGCATCGTCAGAAAATTTTTGTCCCAGCGAACCGTAATTCCGTATTCGGAAACGCCGCCGAAGCCGGACAGAATTCTTTCGTCCAGCTCGCTGGTGATTTCCTTGATGTCGCGAATCGGTTTCGGCGCTGCGCCATTCGCGCCTGTATACACGTCGGCTAAAGGCTCGATTTTCAAGCCGTCCATGCCGACCACGCCGAAGCCTTCGTTCAGAAGATAATGCGCCAGCGTGTAGCCGGCGGGACCCAAACCGATGACGAGAATGTTTTTCCCGTTATACGGCAGAGCGTAGGGACGTTTCGCGCTTAAAGGATTCCAGCGCGTCAGCAGGCTGTAGATTTCAAAGCCGTAAGGCAAAGCCAGAACGTCGGTTAACGTCGCGGTTTCGGCTTGCGGAATGTTGACGGGTTCCTGCTTCTGGAAAATGCAGGATTTCATGCAATCGTTGCAGATGCGATGCCCGGTTCCGGCGCACATCGGGTTGTCGATGGTGACCAGCGCGAGCGAGGCAATCGAATCGCCCTGCCGCTTCATCAGGTGCATTTCCGAGATTTTTTCGTCGAGCGGGCA
>DATHBC010000068.1:0-1505 GCA_035296345.1 Pyrinomonadaceae bacterium
AGCCCGCTCGAATCGATGTAAGAAACACGCTCCAGGTTGAGCAGGATGTTTTTCTCGCCGTTCTGCACTAATTGACGGATATGCTGGCGAAATTCCGTGCTGCCCTCGCCGAGCCTGATGTTTCCTTCCAAATCCAGAATGACTGCATTCTCGTTTCGACGTTCAGTGATATTAAGATTTTTCATTTTTATTTTCCTTTAATTTATTGATGAAGCTCGAAAATTGCGGCTGTCGGCGGGGCTTTCGCGACGCTTGATAAGGTTTTCAAAACTTCCAGATAGCCGGTTCGCTGATATTCTTCGGCGTCTTCCATCGTTTCCCAGCGGGTATCCTCGGTCGCCGTCGCGCGTTCGGGCGCGATAATGGTTATCCGTCGCGGAAGCCTTTCTGAAGACGCAGCGTCGGCATAATCTCACTCTGAATTTTGCGGGAAAGCTCGGTAAACGAATCGGGATTGAGTTCTATTCTGACGCGATGTGTAAACATTGACGGTTTCTCCCGGGTTTCTAGCTGCGACGTTCAGGTGGTCCGGCTAATTCCAGAGAAACTGAGAAGAGAGTAAGCGAGGCTCGGTTCTATCTCTAACACTGCGCTTTATAAATCCGATTGTCAATGCATTTGCCGCGCCATAAAAAATAAAAGGCAAGTCGGGACGTTTCACCTGACTTTTTTTCAAGCCGGATTCTACCCTGTCTTGCCTCGTATATGGGAAATGACAATCAATCAATGACAATCAATCAAATGAATGACAGCGGCTCGATATTAGCAAAACAAATTAACCGTCTCTGTTCGGTATAGCACATAGCCGCCGATAAATTTTGGACGGAGCCTTTCGGATTATACGAAAAATAATCTCCGGAAAATTGCGCTTATGAATGTAACGAATGTTTATTCCGGCTATTTAACCGTCATCCGGGCTAAATTGATTTCCCGCCGTCGCTACCTATTACAAAACTCTTACATCCGGAGCGCCTGAGAATTGTTATAGTTGGCATCTAACATATTGGAAAGCTGAAACATACGAGAGTTTTATTTCCGGCAAATATTTCAAGGAGTAAAAAGTGCAAAACGTAATCGAGTCTCAAGGCTCAAAATTAAATCAAATTCAATGGGTCACGGGAGCCGTAGTATTCTTATTTCACATTATGGCGGTCTGGGCTTTATTCACGTTTAGCTGGCAGAATTTAATCGCCGCGGCGATTACGTGGTGGGTTGCCGGAAGCTGGGGAGTCGGCATGGGCTATCACCGTCTTTTAACGCACGGCGGTTTTAAGACTCCGAAATGGCTGGAATATATTTTAACCGTCTGCGGCACGCTCGGACTACAGGGCGGCGCGATAACCTGGGTCACGACGCACCGGATTCATCACGCCTTCACCGAAACCGAGCAAGACCCGCACAGCCCGCGCGACGGAACTTTCTGGTCGCATATCGGCTGGATTTTAAAAGGCAAGGCGCAGGACCACGACGAAGCCACGGAACAACGCTACGCGCCGGATTTAAAA
>DATHBC010000069.1:0-2528 GCA_035296345.1 Pyrinomonadaceae bacterium
TGATGTCGCGATGAATGACGGGCATTTCCTGCGTGTGCAGAAAATCGAGCGCGTCCAGAAGCTGGTCAGCCCAATTCAAAACGTCTTCGAGCGCAAATTCGCCGCCGCGTTTTTCCATCATCTCGGCTAAATCGTCGCCCGCGATGTATTCCATGACGATAAACTGCCCGTTTTCATCGATAAAATGGTCGCTGACGCGCGGCAGCGCCGTGTGCCGCAGGCTGTTCAAAAGCCGCGCCTCGCGCTCGAAGGCTTTCAGCAGCCGCTCGTCGCTGAAAAGCGTCTCTTTTATCGCCACCGTGCTGCCGAAACGCTCGTCCGTGGCGACGAAAACCGCGCCCATGCCGCCCGCGCCGATTTGTCTCTCGATACGGTAACGACCTTGTAAAATCTCTCCGGCTTTTATCATTTTTATTGCTCCCGAAATTCTGACGCCATTCTACTATACTTCGTCTTAAAAAGTTATTGCGAAATAACGCGGGAAAAAGGTTCTTCCGAACCCGATAAACGGTTTACGCGAGCGGCGCGGAAATAGTTTAATCGTGCAGGTCAAAACTTTAAGACGAATACCGGATTCTTCCGGTTACAAGCAATTATTGATTGATTACAGCAGCAGCGACGATGACCGAAATGCTTTGGAACAATTGATGCCGTTGATTTACCGGGAGTTGCAGCCAATCGCTTTGCAGGCGCGCGCCTGCAAAGCGCAGTTGCGACTTTTGACGGTCAGTTATTTCGGCTCAGAATAATTTCCTGAGCGCGCTTTCCTGTTTGACGACGTGGCTGGCGCCGACGACGGCGAAAACTCTCTCGCCTTTTTCAACTTCCGCCGCTAAAAGTCTGACCATAAATCTGCCGCGAAAATTCACCGAAGCGTCGGCTATGTCGTTGGTGAATAATCCCAAATCGGGATTCGGGTCAAAGACTTTCTGCTCAATCTTTCGCCAGTCCGCAACGGTCGGAAAATGTTTTTTGACGCTCGCCTCAAACTCGGCGATATTTTTCGGCAAGCTCGCAAATTCCGGCACTTTCGGGACGGTTTTCAGCATTTCTTCGACCATCGCATCGGGCGATTGCGGATTCACCTTTTTATTATTTTCCGGGATGCGGCGCAGGATGTAGAAAAGCATCACCTGTTCGACCGTCCACCGCTTTGTGCCGAGAATATATTTTATTTCCTCCATTCGCGGCGGGTCGAGAGATTTAATCGGGATGCCGTGTTTTTTCGCCAGAAAGCTCATCAAGCCCGGTTCGCCGTAGCGTTCCACGGCTTCTTTCGCCGTTTCCAGCGCGGGCGGCGTGCCGCTTTCGTTCAAAACGAGCGTCGGGCGAAATTCCAGAAATCGTTTTTCCAGCTCGGCAATCTGCGGGTCGTCCGCGCGATAGGCGTGACCGATGCCGAAATACAAAAGCTCGCCTTTTCCCTTTTTGAATTGCAGGATATACGGGCGCTGGTGGCGGATTTTCCCGTATTCTTTGTAGCTCATGATTTCCGGCTCGATTTCGCTTTGCGCCGCGACGGCAGCCGAAAAAACGGAAATAACCGCGATGACCGCGAATAAAATCTTTTTCATTCTTAATCTCCTCTAGCAAAAATAGGGGCGGAATGGTTTCCGCCCTCGACCCGCCGATAAATTTATTAATCTTTAGCTCGCGGGTAGCACACGATGTCTTTGACTTCCGTTTTTCCGACCTCGCGCATGCAGAGCCATTCTCTGCCTTCTTTAGTGCCGATTTCGAAATTATAAGTCTTCGACTCCAATTCCTTGTTTTTTTCCTTGTTCGCCGAAGGGTAGCAGCTATTCGTGTTCAGCCAGTAATCTTTCGTCGGCGTGAAAGTAATCCGGTCGCCTTCAATCGAAATGCGTCCGCGCATATCGTTCCAGAGCGTCGTCGTGCAGCCGTACATAGTCGATTTCATCAGACCGGCGTAGCGAAACGCGCCGTCGGCGCTGAACGTATAGCCGATTGAGCTGCCGTAGCTCGACGTGAGCTGCCCGGTCGTCACGTTCTTCTCCTGCAAGAGCGAGACGCTGCCGGAAGTCCAGTTGCCGACCAGCTCGGCGGGAACGTTCGAGCGGCGCTGCTGCTGCGCCGAGATTGAAGCGACCATCAATAATGACAAAATAAAGCCTGCGAATAATTTCATTTTTTCTCCCGAATGTGAATTTTTATAAAATTTCCCGCCGCGCGTCCGGCGACGAGTTTTTTCCTACCTGTTAAGGCGGATTTCATCCGGAAACGGTATCAGAAGAGCGGAAAACGGAAAACGGATAATGGAAAATAAGAACCTTTCTTTCATTTTCCATTATCCGTTTTCCGTTTTCCGTTTTCCGCTTTTTCCGTCTAATCGTCCAGCCAGCGCCGGGTCATATCGCACCACATCACCAGCCCGCGCCACGCGCCGAAGCGTTCGTAATGCCGCTCGATGTGTTTGTCGTCGCAGACGGTTTCGGCGTTATGTTTTTTGTAAAACTGCGCGCGCAGCCACGAATCCAGCGCCAGCCCGTCGTAGCGTCCGACCAGTT
>DATHBC010000070.1:0-1986 GCA_035296345.1 Pyrinomonadaceae bacterium
CGGAAAATAAAGCCAAGGAGATACAAAGCAGCTTACAGCTTCTTTTGAAGCTCGCCAAACTGAAGGAAGGCTCCGACGAGCAGGTTTTGATAAATAAGGCGGAGCTCGGCACGAACGGGAAAAATTTCGTCATCGGCTTCCTGATTTCCAACGAAGAAAAAACGGCGTTGATTAGAAAAAATCTGGAGAAAGAACAGCAGAAGAGGGAACAAAAAAAGCCCAGCAGCGGCGTGGCGGAAACCGCGAACAGGGACGTAAATTCAGCTAGATAAAGCGTGACCAAAGGAAAAAATTACAATTCCATAGTTTTTCTGACGACCTTGAGCGTCTATCTCGGCTTGGTGCTGGCGACGGGCGGCGCGGGCGCTCCGCAGGTTTTGGCGCAGGCTGCCCTGACGCGCAATTTCGATATTCAAACCGAAATTGAAATCGAGGACGATTTAGACAAAAAACCCGACGACAGCAACGTCAGCAGCATTGAAAAAAAAGCCGATTTCAGATGGTTTGCATCGAGCTATTTTGATAAGGTCAGAGATTTCGTCGGCGAAGATTTATATAAGCTTCGCCGCGCGGAACAATTTGATTTAAACCGTAATGCTTTTCAGCTTACGCAGTCGTCGGAGATTTGTCCGTGCGGCTTTGATGAAGATTTCGTTCTGTCGGGCGAGCACCTGATTAAGGTCGATAACGAATCTTTTGTCAACGCTCTCAACAACGCGAGATATGCTTTCAGTTGGGATTTGTCTGATTGCTCGGCAGGCGATAACGCGTTAAAAACAAATAAAATCAAAGCTTACAGTTTAGAAGTCTCCTATGACAAAGCGGAATTAAAGATAGAAATTTCCGCCTTTAAATCCTCGCTTCAAAGAGCCGAACAGCTTGCGGAAAATCTCAATCAGGCATTCAGTTTTTATCGAGATGACGAAGAAGAAGAGTCAATCGTCATCAAAGAAGTATCCCGAAACACTTCCATTTCGTTTGAAAACAATCAGGTTTTCATCGTCACGCGCCTGCCGCGCGGCTCAATCGACGCGCTCCTCGCAGCCAAAAACGCGCAGCGGTTACAGTAGGCGGCGAGTCGAGCGAAACGAATCTTTCCGAAAAACAACTCGCCCGAGCTTTAATAATCAACAATTTTATGAGCTAATAGCTGTTTGCTTTCTAGCTCGACAGATGAGGAATTTATGCCTGTAAACAGTTTTGTAGATAAATTTTTTAAAAAGGTTCTCGGCAGCAGCAGCGACGTTTTTCTGAAAAAAGTCCGCCCGACCATCGAACAAATCAATTCGCTCGAGCCGAGCCTGGAAAAGCTTTCCGACGATGAATTAAGGGCGAAAACGGCGCAGTTTAAAGAAGAAATTCAAAATGCGGTTGCCGGTATCGAGGACAGGAAAGAGCGCCGCAAGCGCGAGCAGGACATTTTGCACGAAATTCTGCCCGAAGCCTTTGCGCTCGTCCGCGAAGCGTCGCGCCGCGTCACCGGGATGCGCCATTTCGACGTGCAGCTTATCGGCGGCGTAGCTCTCCATCAGGGCAGAATCGCCGAGATGCGGACGGGCGAAGGTAAAACGCTCGTTTCGACCCTGCCCGCCTATCTGAACGGTTTGACCGGGCGCGGCGTGCACATCGTCACCGTCAACGATTATCTCGCTCTGCGAGACGCCGAATGGATGGGCAAAATCCACACGTTTTTAGGCTTGACGGTCGGCTGTATCCAGAACGATATGGACGATTACGAGCGCAAGGCAGCCTACGCCTGCGACATCACCTACGGAACGAACAACGAGTTCGGCTTCGATTACCTGCGCGACAATATGAAATTCGACGTCGAATCCTTAGTTCAGCGCGACCATTATTTCGCGATTATCGACGAGGTCGACTCGATTCTCATCGACGAAGCCAGAACGCCGCTCATCATTTCCGGCGCGTCGGACGAAGCGACCGACAAGTATTTTGTCGCCAACGAGATTATTCCCAAACTCGAAC
>DATHBC010000071.1:0-1695 GCA_035296345.1 Pyrinomonadaceae bacterium
CCGTAGAGCGTTGGCTTGCTTTTCAATCTCGTCGACAATGTCGGAAATGCGGCGGAGGTTTGTTTTCGCAGATTCGAGCCTGGCTTCGGCGGCGCGCTGGCGCGTGCGGAATTTCGAGATTCCGGCGGCTTCTTCGATTAAAGTGCGGCGGTCGGAAGGCTTGGCGGAAAGAATCTGCCCGATGCGTCCCTGCTCGATAATCGCGTAATGCGCCCCGCTCAAGCCCGTTCCGGCAAACAAATCCTGTATGTCGCGCAGGCGGCAGCTTTTGCCGTTCAAAAGATATTCGCTTTCGCCCGAGCGATAAAGCCGGCGCGTGACGGAAACCGATTCGCCCGGCGCGAAATCCAGCGCGAGACGGCGCGGTCGCCAGTGGCGCTTCGTTTTTATTTTCGTTTGCGTCGTTAAAGCCGCGACGGTCGTTTCAGCCGCGACGACTTCGGCGTTTTCGGCGTCGAAACCGTTTTCCTGATGACCGTTCCCGTTACTGCCGCTGCCGTTGGCGGAAACTTCTTCGGCGGCTTCCGGCTCGAAATCTTCGACGTGAACCGCGCGCTCGTCAATATCGCTCAAGGCTTCGTCGATGTCGCCGAGCTCGTGTTCCTCGTCTTCAAAAAACGCTTCTTCGTCGCGCATCAGATGAAGGACGACCTCAGCCATACCGGAAGGATTGCGTTTGTTTGTGCCCTGAAAAATCACGTCCTGCATTTCCGAGCCGCGCAGGGCTTTGGCGCGCTGCTCGCCCAGAACCCACGCGATTGATTCGGAAACGTTGGATTTGCCGCAGCCGTTCGGTCCGACGACAGCCGTAATTCCGTCGCCCGTAAAAATTACTTCGGTGTAATCGGCGAATGATTTAAAACCTGTGATTTCGAGTCGTTGAAGTCTGAACATCAAAAAATAGCGCTATTTTGTGAATGAAAGGCAGATTAGCACTATATTTTGTTGCGCCTGCGAAGTCAAGGAGATAGTTGAGAACTGAGAACTGAGAACTGGTAGTTAAGAATTCAGAATAAAAAGCTGATAGCTGACGGCTGACGGCTGACGGCTTTCTTCAGTTCCCAGTTATCAGTTCTCACTTCTCAGTTATTCAAAGTCGTCGGCGCTCATCGTTCGCATTCCCTGTTTTTCGGCTTTTTCGGTGTCGAGCTGGGTGAGAATGTCGAGCAGAAAATTCGTGTTGCTGCTGACCTGGATAACGACGGGAAATTCGTTTTCGGAAGTGGAAAATTCAAACACGCCGCTGGCGACTTCGATGATGTCGCGGAAAGCGATTGTGCCGTTGTGACCGTTGGCTTCGGCATCGACGATTTTTCCCTCGTTGAAGGAAACGCTGCCCAAGAGCCTGTCTGATTTTATAATTAGCAAGCCAGTCAGACGGGAATTTTCGACGACCGTCACGGCGTCGAAGATGCTGACGAGCGCCAAATCGCCCGCAAATGCCGTGTCCGAACGAACCTCATAAGCAGATTTTTCGCGGTGAACGGCAAATTCCGGGCGGCGGGCGCGGCGAATCGCTTCGAGCCCGGGCGCGACCGAGATGCGCGGGTCGAGAAGCTTTGCTTCCTGAAGGCGGTCGTAAGCCAAATCGAAATCTTCGCGCGTGATGTAGAGCGAGACGAGCGCCAGACAATGCCTGGCGGCTTCGGTCAGGTTTTTGTGCGCGACGCAGACGTCGCGCATTTTTTCGCGCAG
>DATHBC010000072.1:0-9391 GCA_035296345.1 Pyrinomonadaceae bacterium
AGTCGGGGAGAGAATTAACCGCTGGCTGCCGGAATGGAACTGGAAATCGGAACAGGTCATGCTGCCCGGCGTGTTTTTGCTGGCGCTCGGATTGTTTAATACCATCTTTGCCTTTGCCGCCGGCGTCATCGGTTTTCAGCAGGTCGAAGAAATCGGCATTTTCGACGGGACGATTTTTCTGCTGACGCTCTTCTGGCTGGAAGCCGCTTTTATATTGTGGCTGGTCGTCTTCAGGGCGCAGCGGCTCAATCTTAATCATTACCTCTTAATCGGCTTGCTGCTCGCCATTTCGCTGAGCAAATCGGCTTTGCAGGGAAATCGCGGCAGCCTCATACAGGTTTTTATTCTGGTCGCTTTCGCCTTTGTTTTATCGGGCAAAACGATAAAATTCCAGCACAAAATGGTGGGCGGAATTCTGCTCGCGCTGGCGCTTCTGGTCGGGATGATTTACGGCACGACTTTCCGCAATATCAAACAATCGCAGGAGCGCGTCTCGGTTGACGAATACGTCGGCAATATTTTCGAGGCTTTCGGTAAAATTTCCGACCAGGGCGTTTTTTCCAGTATGGAAGAAGGCTTCGTCGCGCTGGCTGAAAGAATCGACGCGGTCAGCTCCCTGGCAGTCGTGGTTTCGAATTATGAAAAATTAGCGCCTTACGAAGAAAGCTACGGGCTGGACAATAATATCTGGAAAGACAGCATCACGTTTTTGATACCGCGCATTCTCTGGAACGATAAGCCGCTGGCGACAGACCCATCAAAATACGGCGATTTATATTTTAATTTTAGCGAAAATTCCTTTACCTTGACGCCTATCGGCGACCTTTTGAGAAATTTCGGTCCGGTCGGTATTCCTTTGGGAATGATTATTCTGGGATTTTTCATACGCATCTTTTACGCCGCATTGATAGAGAATCAGGAGTTTTCTTTCTGGCGGGCGACCGTTTACTATATGCTTCTGACCAGCATCTCGTATGAAGGCTCGTACGGATTGATTATTCCATATCTTTTAAAGGTGGGCTTTATCTCCGCCGTCGGCTTGGTAATCGTCTGGATTTTTATTAGGAAAGGCGGTTATAAAAGAGTCTAGCTTCAGGTAGACAGGCAGGCTTGTGTCTTTATTGCGATGATGGAAAAAGTAGTTTTTACCAATGGTTGTTTCGATATTCTGCATCCGGGACACATAGATTTGCTACAGCGCGCGCGCTCTTTGGGGACAAAGCTGATTGTCGCGATAAACAGCGACGAATCGGTGCGCGAGATAAAAGGAGCGCCGCGCCCGTTTCTGTCACAGGAAGCGCGCGCCTCGATTCTGCGCGCGCTGCGCTGCGTCGACGAGGTGAAGATTTTCGACGAGCCGACACCTGCAAAAATCATCGAGGAAATTAAGCCCGACGTTCTGGTCAAGGGCGGCGACTGGCGGATTGAACAGATAATCGGCGCGGATTATGTCTTGAAACGGGGCGGCGAAGTTTATTCGCTTTCCTTAAAGGACGGATTTTCGTCCAGCGCGATTGTCGAGAAAATTCAAAATGACTCGAACGGCGGGAAAGAAATTCCAAACTCGCTAAATGATTCGGTTTCAAATAGTTTGGATGAACATATTGAAGTTTTCCGAAAGCTTTCGGAGACTGAAACGAGGCAAATCGAAAAATGCGCCGACATTATTTTCGAAGCTGTCGCCGCGGGAAAAAAAGTTTTAATTTGCGGCAACGGCGGAAGCGCGGCGGACGCGCAGCACATCGCGGCTGAATTCGTCGGGCGATACGAAACCGAACGCCGTGCCCTGGCGGCGATTGCGCTGACGACGGATACGTCCGCTTTAACGGCGATTTCCAACGATTACGGGTTTGAGAGAGTTTTCAGTCGGCAGGTCGAGGCGCTGGCTTCGCCGGGCGATGTTTTAATCAGCCTCAGCACGAGCGGCAATTCGCCGAACGTTATCGCAGCCGTAATGAAAGCCAGGGAAAAAGGCTGCCGAACCGTCGGCTTGACCGGCAGCGAAGGGAAAAAATTGGCTTCGCTCTGCGACGCTTGTATTTTAGTTCCGAGCCGGCGCACGGCGCGCGTTCAGGAAGTGCATATCACCATCGCTCACATCTGGTGCGAAATCATAGATTCGAAATTCATGAAAGGCGAGTTTTAGACAGAAGTGGAAATTTTCGACCGGCTTATCGCTCGTTTTTCTAACGTGAAAATATTGATTATAGGCGACGTGATGCTCGACCGGTATTGGTGGGGAAGCGTGAGCCGCATCTCGCCGGAAGCGCCCGTCCCGGTCGTGCAGCTCGAAAAAACCAGTCTCGTGCCCGGCGGCGCGGCAAACGTCGCGGTCAATGTGGCGGCGCTCGGCGCGGTTCCGCGCCTGGTCGGCGTCATAGGCGATGACGACGAGGGAAAATATCTTTCCGCCGCGCTCGATAGTGCAAATATTTCGCCCGATTTACTGCTGACGTTGAAAGAGCGCCCGACAACCGTCAAAACGCGAATCGTTGCGCACAATCAGCACGTCGTCAGAATCGACAACGAAAAAACAAATTTTCTGACCGCCGGCGAAGAAGAATCGCTCTGGAGCTCAATCGAAAAAGAATTAGAACTTACCGATTTAATTCTCATTTCGGATTACGCCAAAGGTCTGCTCAGCAAAAAGCTGCTCACGCGTCTGATAACGAAAGGAAAGGAATATCGTAAACAAATTCTGGTTGACCCGAAAGGAAAGGATTACACGAAATACACGGGCGCGTCGCTTCTGACTCCGAACCGGCGCGAAGCGATAGAAGCCTGTCATTTTGAAGAACACCAAGTGGCGGACGATATTTCGATAGCGGGAGAAACTCTGATTTCCGAGCTTAATCTGGAAGCTTTGCTGATAACGCAGGGCGAAAACGGCATGACCTTATTCCAAAAAGCTGGAAAACCGGTTCATTTTCAGACAAAAGCGCGGACGGTTTACGATGTGACGGGCGCGGGCGACACGGTTATCGCCACTTTAGCGGTGGCGCTGGCGGCAGGCGCAAATCTTTTGCAGGCGGCGGAACTGTCGAATATCAGCGCCGGTTTGGTCGTGGAAGAAGTCGGAACGACGACAATCAATCAGGAAAGGCTGCTCAGGGCTATAAATTAATTTTACCCGATGGATAGAATATTAGTTTACCGGATTGGCAGCATCGGCGACACTCTCGTCGCGCTGCCGTCATTCTGGGCAATCAGAGAAGCTTTCCCAAAGGCGCACATCGCTTATTTCACCAATGGGGAAAACGAAAACCCGGACGAACTGGTAGCGAAAAAAGTTTTGCCGGAAGGAATTTTTGACGAATGGCTGGTCTATCCCAATGATTTTGCGAAGGCTTCAGCCGGACTGATTTTAAATCTTCGAAAGAAAAAATTTGATTCGTTATTTTACCTGATGACCAGAAACCGGGGATATTATCGCGTCAAAAGGGACGTTTTGTTTTTCCGCCTGGCAGGCATAAAAAAGGTTTTCGGAGCCCGATATTTATTGGAGAATTTGCTGACGATGACGCCCGCCAAGCCGGTCAAAACGGTCGAAAGCGAACTCGAGTATTTGCTGAAATGTCTCTCTTTCGAAAATCTTGATTTGCCGCCGATAAACAATTTCCAGCCGGATTTAAAGCTGACCGGAAGCGAAGTCGAAAAAGCGCGCGGCTGGCTGGAATCAAATTGCCCGGAGGCTTGGCGCGAAAAAAGATTGATTGCCGTGATGGCTGGCACGAACTGGAGTTCGAAGATTTGGGCGGAAGAAAATTATATAGAAATTGTCTCGCGCCTGATAAAGGAAAAAAACGTTTTTCCAATAGTCTTCGGCGGAAAAAACGACCGCGAGCAGGGAAGGCGTTTTCTGGAAGCCTGGAAAACGGGCGCGAACGCGGCGGGCGAGCTGGGAATTCGGGGCGATGCCGGACTGTTGCGGGAATGTAATTTATATCTCGGAACCGACACGGGAACGATGCATCTCGCCGGTGCGGTCGGAACGCCTTGCGTCGCGGTTTTTGCCGCAATCGACTATGTCGGACGCTGGACTCCTTTCGGCGCGGGACACAAAATCTTTCGCGAGCGCGTCGAATGCGAGGGCTGTTTCGCGCCGGTTTGTTTTAATCATCACAAATGTTTAAATTTAATTTCACGGCAGAGCGTATATCGCGCGTGCCTGGAAATTCTGGAAAACGATGGTTCGCGAAAATAAGCCGAAGATTCTGATTTTTTGCGATTTTTATCTGCCGGGCTATAAAAGCGGAGGCGGAATGCGCACGCTCGTCAATATGGTCGAACGCCTCGGCGAAAAATTCGATTTTCGGATCGTCACGCGCGACCACGACGGCAAAACCGACAAAACTCAATATAAAAACGTCGGGATAAACGACTGGAACGAGGTCGGAAATGCTAAAGTTTATTATTTATCGAAAGACAATATAAAACCAAAAACAATTAAGAAATTAATTGAAGAAGTCGAGCCTAAAGCACTCTATGTAAACAGCTTTTTTTCGACACTGACGGTCTTCGTTTTAGGGATGAGAAAGTTTCGCCGGATACCGAATCTGGAAATTGTCGTCGCGCCGGAAGGCGAGCTGGCAGCGGGCGCGCTGGCTTTGAAAAAAAATAAAAAACGGTTGTATCTGAAGCTATCCCGCGCGGTCGGGCTTTACGAAAACGTCATCTGGAAAGCAACCGCCGTTTTTGAAAAAAAAGAGATTGAAAAGGTGAAAGGGCGAGGCGGAAAAATTTTTATCGCGCCGAATATGCCGCCCAAGCAGATTTTTCCCGAATTCAACTTAAATAACAAGCCTTATAAAAAAACGGGCGAGCTGAATGCGGTTTACCTGTCGCGTCTGCACCCGATAAAAAACTTGAAGTTTTTGCTGGAAATCCTGCCAAACATTAAAGATAAAGTTTATCTCGATGTTTTTGGTCCGGTCGATAATCATCAATACGTCAGGGAATGCGAAGAGCTTATCAAAAAGCTCCCCGAAAATTTAAACGTGCGGATGAAGGGCGAAGTTTCGCATGAGAACGTGACGAAGACGCTCGAAAAATATAATTTTTTTGTTCTGCCTACGCAAGGTGAAAGCTTCGGTCACATCATCGCTGAAGCTCTAGCCTCCGGCTGTCCTCTGATTATAAGCGACAGAACTCCCTGGACAAAGCTGAAAGAAAAGGGAATCGGCTGGGATTTACCGCTCGAAAATAAAGAGATTTGGCTGGATACATTGAGCCATTGCATTAAGTTAGATAACGACAGTTACAGTAATTTGGCAGCAAATGCTAGAAATTACTTGAACCTCTGGCTGGCAGATACAGAAATCGAAAAAGCCACCGAAGATGTTTTGAATGATAGTTTATCAAAAAAATGAACGATATAAATATAATTGTTCGGATAACAGGGTTTAGCAAATTAAAATTATTTTTAGGCGTCGGCGGGCAGACAGTTAAGATAAAACTTTAAGGCAATTTATAATGAGAGTTTTAATATTCGGCGGGACGGGAATGCTCGGGCACAAGCTCGTTCGGCAATTGCGGGAAAAATTCGAGGTTTACGCCACCGTCAGAGGTGATTTTTCAAAATATCTAGAAATCGGTCTGTTTGAAAAAGACCGAGTTATCTCTTCGGTCGAAGTCGAAGACACAAAATCCGTGCGCGGCGCGGTCGAAATTTCCCAAGCCGATGTGATTGTCAACTGCGTGGGCATTATCAAGCAGCTTCCAACTTCAAAAAATGTTATAAAAACTCTGCTGGTGAATTCTATTTTCCCGCACCGGCTCGCCGAGATTGCAAACGAAAATAATGCTCGTTTGATAACCGTCAGCACGGATTGCGTTTTCAACGGCAAAAAAGGAAATTACACCGAAGAAGATATTTCAGACGCCGAAGACGTCTACGGCAAGAGTAAAAATTTAGGCGAAGTCGTCGCGGAAAACTGCCTCACGATTCGGACATCCATCATCGGACGCGAACTGGAAACCGCGCATAGTCTGGTAGAATGGTTTTTAAGCAATCGCGGCGGGAAAGTCAGAGGCTTCACGAAGGCAATTTATTCGGGTTTTCCGACCGTCGTCTTAACCGGAATAATTGCCGACTTGATTGAGAAGCACAAAGATTTGAGCGGGCTTTATCACGTTTCGAGCGAGGCGATTGACAAATACCGATTGCTGCGGCTGGTTCGCGAAGCATACAATCTGGACATTGAAATCGAGCCTTACGACGATTTCAGGATTGACCGGAGTCTCGATTCGTCGAGGTTTAGAGCCGCGACCGGATTTGTGCCGGACGCCTGGGAAGAAATGATAAAAAAAATGGCTGATGATTCGTTTCCGTATGAAGCGGTCAGAAAACAATTAATTACTGGACAGAAGCAATAATAAATGAACTTAGAAGGAAAAAGAATTTTAGTGACGGGCGGCACGGGCTCGCTCGGACAGACATTGGTGAGGCGCTTGCTTTCGGGCGAAATGGGAATGCCGGCGCGGATTACGGTTTTTTCGCGCGACGAAGCCAAGCAGCATTATATGCGGCTCGAATATCTGCATAAAAAAGCCGCGACCGACGACGTTATCTACCAGGATTCATACGATTTATTAAATTTTCGCATCGGCGACGTGCGCGATTATTCGTCGGTGATGGCGGCGCTGCGCGAAACCGATGTCGTCTTTAACGCGGCGGCTTTAAAACAGGTTCCGTCGTGCGAATATTTTCCATTCGAAGCTGTTTTAACAAATATTTACGGCGCGGAAAACATCGCGCGGGCGATACGCGAAAATAGCCTTCCGGTCGAGAGAGTAATCGGAATTTCGACCGATAAAGCCTGCAAGCCCATTAATGTGATGGGAATGACGAAAGCCCTGCAGGAGAGAATTTTAATCGAAGCAAACCGCGATTGCCCGCGCACTTCGTTTTCCTGTGTGCGTTACGGCAACGTCATCGCCTCGCGCGGTTCGATTGTGCCGCTCTTTGTCGAACAGGTGCGCAAGAATCAGCCGCTCACGGTGACTCTGCCGGAAATGACGCGGTTTCTTTTAAGTCTCGACCGCGCCGTCGATACGGTTTTCGCTTGTCTGAAAGACGGAAAACGCGGCGAGACGTATATCCCGAAGGTCCCGGCGGCGCGGATTACGGATCTTGCCAGAGCCGTCATGGGCGAAAAGGATTTGCCGATTATCTACACGGGAATTCGTCCGGGCGAAAAGATTCACGAAATTATGGTTTCCGAGGAGGAAATTTACCGCACAGTCGAGCGAAACGGTTATTACGTGATTATGCCGGTTTTGCCGGAACTGCGTGAAAAAGAAGATTTTACGCCCGCTTTGACGAGCGAGTATTCCTCAAAAGACGATAATATCTCGGTCGAAGGCTTGAAGGCTCTGCTCGGCGGAGCAGGCTCGGAAATTGCCGCCTTTATGAACGCTTAAAATTTTTTATTTTATATGAAAGTATTAACGATTTTCGGAACCCGCCCGGAGATAATCCGTCTGAGTCTGATTATGAAAATTCTCGACCAGCACTGCGAACACGTGACGGTTCACACCGGGCAGAATTATCACGAAAGCCTGAGCGACATTTTTATGCGCGATTTGGAAGTGCGCACCCCGGATTTTCATTTCGGCATCCGCGCCAACAGCTTCGGCGAGCAGATCGGGCAGATTTTGACGAAAATCGATGAAGTTCTGGCGGAAACCGCGCCCGAAAGGGTTTTGATTCTGGGCGATACGAACAGCGCGCTGACCGCGATTGCGGCGGCGCGGCGCGGCATTCCGGTTTTTCATATGGAAGCCGGAAATCGCTGCTACGACAACCGCGTGCCGGAAGAAGTAAACCGGCGGATTGTCGACCATTCGAGCGCCGTTTTGCTGCCTTATACGGAACGCAGCAAGGAAAATCTGGTGCGCGAGGGCATCGAGCGCGAGCGGATTTACGTGACCGGAAATCCCATCAATGAGGTTTTGCAGACGTATTCAGAGAAAATCGACGAGAGCGATGCTTTAGAGCGGTTCGAAGTTCAGCCGTACGAGTATTTTCTGGTCACCCTGCACCGCGCGGAAAACGTAGACTCGATGGAAAGGCTGCAAAAAATTCTGCAGGGCTTGTCGCGCACGGTGGAAAAATTCGAAAAGCCGATGCTCGTCAGCGTTCACCCGCGCACGGCGGAAAAGCTCGCGCAGTTCGGTTTGCAGCCGGAATCGGAAAAAATAAAGCTTCTGAGCCCGCTCGGCTTTTTCGATTTCGTCAAGCTGGAAAAAAACGCCCTGGCGGTATTGACCGACAGCGGAACGGTGCAGGAAGAATGCGCTATTTTCGGCATTCCGAACGTCACCCTGCGCGACGTGACCGAACGCCCGGAAACCATCGAAGCGGGCAGCAATATCCTGAGCGGCGCGGAAACGGAAAGCATTCTGCGAGGCGTCGAGCTGGCGCTGGCGCAGCCGGCAAACTGGATTGCGCCGAAAGAATATCTGGCTGAGAACGTCTCGCAGACGGTCAGCAAAATCGTTCTGGGCTACATGAGCCTCAGAAAGCACGTTTCATAGGTGAACAGCAGCAGCAGCAACAAAGGGAAGCCGACGACCAAGCCGCGACAGAGACTCTGGGTGGTCACCGAGCTTTATTACCCGGAGATGACCTCGACCGGATATTATCTGACCTGCATCGCCGAAGGCTTGGCGGCGGATTTCGACGTCCGGGTCTTGTGCGGGCAGCCGAACTATTCGGCGCGCGGAACGAAAGCGCCGAGCCACGAAATTTACAACGAGGTCGAGATTTTTCGCTGCGTCGGGACGAGGCTGGACAAAAACGTCATCCCGTTTCGCCTGATAAATATGCTGACGCTGGGCGCGTCGGTTTTTTTTAAAGCCTTATTTAATTTTAAAAAAGGCGACCGCATTCTGGTCGTCACGACGCCGCCGAGCCTGCCCTTTATAACGGCTCTGGCGGCGCTGGCGCGCGGCGCGGCTTACACTCTGCTGATTCACGACAATTACCCGGAAATTCTGATTGCCGTCGAAAAAACCAGACCCGATTCGTCGCTGGTCAAAACGCTCGGCTTTTTCAACCGCTGGCTTTACAAATACGCGAGCAAAATCATCGTCGTCGGGCGCGATATGAAACGCCTGGTCGCCGAAAAAAAAAGCGGGCTGGACATTCCGATTGCGACGATTCCGAACTGGGCGGAGCTGGAAACGGTCGAGCCCAAGCCGCGCGCGGAAAACAAGCTTTTGCGCGAGCTGGATTTATCGGATAAATTCGTTTTTCTGTACGCGGGAAATATGGGTTACCCGAACGATCTGGAATCAATCCTCTGGTGCGCCGACAAATTAAAAAACGACGAGCGGTTTCATTTTGTTTTTCTCGGCGCGGGCGTGAAAAGAAAATGGCTGGAAACGG
>DATHBC010000073.1:0-2183 GCA_035296345.1 Pyrinomonadaceae bacterium
AAACCGTTGTCGTCCGAATGCGCCATAATCAGCGCGCCCATCAGACGAGTCGAAACGCCCCAGCTCGTCGCCCACGCAAACTCCAATTGATTGTCTTTATTGACGAATTTTACGTCGAATGATTTAGCGAAATTTTGTCCGAGAAAATGCGACGTTCCCGATTGCAGGGCTTTTCCGTCCTGCATCAGCGCCTCGATGGTATATGTTTCGACCGCGCCCGCGAACCGCTCGTTCGGCGACTTGAAGCCTTGGAGAACCGGCAGCGCCATCCATTCTTCGGCGAAAGTCGCGTAAACGCCGAGCATTCTTTCGGTTTCTTCGACGGCTTCCGATTCGGTCGCGTGCGCGGTGTGTCCTTCCTGCCACAGGAATTCGGCGGTGCGCAGAAAGATGCGCGTGCGCATTTCCCAGCGCACGACGTTTGCCCATTGATTTATCAATAAAGGAAGGTCGCGCCACGATTGAATCCAGTTTTTGTAAGCGTTCCAGATAACGGTTTCCGACGTCGGGCGAATGATTAATTCTTCTTCGAGCTTGGCGTTCGGGTCGACGATTAAGCCTTTGCCGTCCGGGTTCGCTTTCAGACGGTAATGCGTCACGACGGCGCATTCTTTGGCAAAGCCTTCGGCGTGTTCTTCTTCCTTTTCCAGAAAACTTTTCGGCACGAAAAGCGGGAAATAGGCGTTCTGATGCCCGGTCGCCTTAAACATATCGTCGAGGGCGCGCTGCATTTTTTCCCAAATCGCGTAGCCGTAAGGTTTTATCACCATACAGCCGCGCACGGCGGAATTTTCCGCCAAATCGGCGCGCTTGACGATTTCGTTATACCATTCCGAGTAATTTTCGCTGCGTTTCGGTAAACCTTTGCTCATAAGTTAGCTGTTAGCTGTTAGCTTTTAGCTGTTAGTCGTTAGCTTTTAGCCTCTGGCTTTTTGTATTTCAAGTAAAGGAAAAATGATAAAGCAAAATAAAGAAACAAACAATTTGTCGTTTAAATTAATTGAATTTGTCCGCAACCGAAGCGCGTTTGTGTATAATTCAGAAAGTAAATAATTTTAAGGGAAAAGAGAAAAGCTAACGGCTAACAGCTAATAGCTAAAAGCTAAAAATGACCGATTCCGAATTGAATTTTCAGGACACGAAAATTGCTTTTGCCGATAAGACGGACGCCGAGCTGAGGGAAAAATACCGGATGTTTAAAATGATGAACTCGCCCGCGCTGACCGATTTGGGCACGACCGCCGCGCAAATCGGCTTGCGGCTCGGCTTGCCGATAAAAGGCTTAATCAAAAGCACGGTTTTCAAGCAGTTCTGCGGCGGCGAAACCATCGAGGAATGCCAGCCGACGATTGATAAACTGGGCGAATCGAACATCGGCTCGATTCTCGATTACTCAATCGAAGGCAAATCGGAAGAAGCGGTTTTCGACAGCACGAAAAACGAAATCTATCGCACCGTGACGCGCGCTAAAGAAGACGAAGCCATTCCTTTCGCCGTTTTTAAAGTGACGGGCTTGGCGCGCGTCGAGCTGCTGGAAAAAGCCGGTTCGGACAAGGAATTATTCGTCGGCGAGCAGGAAGAATGGGACAAGGCTCGGGCGCGCGTCGAGGAAATCTGCGAATACGCGCATTCTCTGGAACAGCCGCTTTTTATCGACGCCGAAGAATCCTGGATTCAGGACGCCATCGACTCGCTGGCGACCGAGATGATGGAAAAATACAATCAGGAAAAACCCATCATTTACAATACGATTCAGCTTTACCGCCACGACCGTCTGGACTTTCTGAAACAAGCGCACGAGAAGGCGAGAACGGGCGGCTGCATTCTCGCCGTCAAGCTCGTCCGCGGCGCGTATATGGAAAAAGAGCGCGAGCGCGCCGCCGAGATGGGCTACCCGTCGCCGATACAGCCGAACAAAGAAGCGACCGACCGGGATTTTAACGCCGCGCTGGAATACTGCGTCGAAAACATCGAGACCATCGCTCTTGTCGCCGGAACGCACAACGAACAAAGCGTCAAATATCTGGCTCAGTTAATGCGCGAGCACAAAATCGAGCCGTCGCACCCGCGCGTAAATTTCTCGCAGCTTTACGGCATGAGCGACAATCTCTCCTACATTCTGGCGAAAAACGGCTACTGCGTTTCAAAATACGTGCCTTACGGTCCGGTCAAAGACGCGATTC
>DATHBC010000074.1:0-5273 GCA_035296345.1 Pyrinomonadaceae bacterium
GGCAAATCCGCACCTGTCTTTTTTCGACCGCGGAACACAATCTGCGCGACCCTTTACGCAGCGGCGCGAGCCGCGCGGAGATAATCGAGTTTATCGAATCGGTCGTGATGAAAAAAGAACCGCGCCACTTTATCAACGACAAAGACTTTGCGCCCGCCTCGCGCTCGATGAGCTTTATCGGCGGCTAACAAATGAGGCAGAAGCCCGCGCGTCAGCAAGGGCGGATTTAAAGTGAGCGGTCGGCACAAAGCAGAAAGCAGAAATTTACGTATCATGACGGTTCTGACTGCCGACTGATTTGCCTGCGCTTTCTCCGCCCTTGCTGACGCGCGGGCTTCTGCTGTTATTTGCTTCGCGTTTTCAACTTCGTTAGACTTTCATAGATGAAGTTTCAAAGCGTCGCGAAAATTCTGGCATTGTGCGGGCGGGAATTTTACCATCGCAGTTGGGTTCTGGGCACGAGCGGAAATTTCAGCGCGAGGATTTCCGAAAAGCCTCTGCGCCTGTGCATTACCGCGAGCGGCAACGACAAGGGCGCGCTGGACGAGACGCAGTTTCTCGAACTCGACGACAACAGCGACGTTCTGCAAGGTTTCGGCAAACCTTCCGCCGAGACGCTTTTGCACCTGACGATTTATCGTATGCGCAATCCGGGCGCGATTCTGCACACGCATTCGGTCTGGGGCACGATTCTGTCGGACGTTTTTTTTGAAAACGGCGCGATTGAAATCGAAGGCTACGAGATGCTGAAAGGCTTGACGGGCGTCACGACGCACGAGCATACGGAAATTCTGCCGATTATCGAAAACTCGCAGGATTACATCGCGCTTTCGCACGTGGTCGAAAACGTTCTGCGCGAAAACCCGCAGTGTCACGGCATTTACCTGCGCCGTCACGGGCTTTACACCTGGGGCAAAGACGTGACCGAAGCCAAGAGGCACGTCGAGATTTTCGAGTTTTTGTTTGAGGTTCTGGGCAGAACGAGTTCCGCCGACCGGCGTTAATAAAAATGCAGATACGCAAAAAAGATTTCGAGGAATACGAAAATCTCCGCCGGGCAATCACGCGAATTTTGGGCGAGCATAATCCAATCGGAATCGCCGGCGCGTCGAATCCGGAAGAATACGATTTGGAGGCGAAAACGATTCTTCGCAAGCTCGACCGGTGCGATTCGGTCGACGACGTGACGAAAATAGTTTATCAGGATTTCAAATCGTGGTTTTTTCCCGATATTGTCGGCGAAAAAGATGATTACCGGAAAATATCGGAAGAAATCTGGGTTTTGTGGATTTCCAGTAAAATCTACAGGCGAATTAAGAAATAAATATGGCGGTTCTGAACGTTCCCGATAAAAATTTAACCTTTACGGACGCGCGGGAAATCGCCGAATATCTGGCGAAAATCGGCATCGATTACGAGCGTTGGGAAACCGACGCGAGAGTTTCGCCCGACGCCGCGCCGGATGAAATTCTGTCGGCTTACGGCGGCGAAATCGAAAAATTAAAGACGCGAGGCGGCTACGTGACGGCGGACGTGATTGACGTCGAGCCGGAGACGCCGAATCTGGAAGCGATGCTGCAAAAGTTTCGCCCGGAACACTGGCACGACGAGGACGAAGTGCGTTTTATCGTTAAAGGTCACGGCTGTTTTCACATCGCGCCGGCGGGCGGCGACGTCGTTTCAATCACGATGGAAGCGGGCGATTTGATTCGCGTGCCGCGAGGAACGAAGCATTGGTTCGATTTGTGCGAAGACCGAACCGTGCGGGCGATTCGTCTTTTTCAGGACGCGTCCGGCTGGACGCCGCATTACACGGAAAGCGGCGCGGAGAAAAATTACAAATAATTTACCGCAGGGAACACAGAGATTTTTGACAGGAAATTAACCGAGGATGAAGGGGATAAACAGGGATAAAAACAATAGATATTAAATTTATTAATCATCTTTCTTATCCTTGTACATCCCTTTTATCCTCGGTTAATTCTTTCTCCGTGCCCTTCGGTGGCTGAAATGATTAAGGCAATTCTTCTCGACATCGAAGGCACGACGACGCCGATTGATTTTGTTCACTGGACGCTTTTTCCTTTTGCTTTCGAGAGAATCGGCGAATATCTGGAGCGGAATTTCGATTCGGTTCAGGCGGAAATCGCGCAGCTTCGCCGCGAACACGCGCGCGATTCTGAAAACGGCTCGGATATACCGCCGCTGCCGCCGCCCGAAACGACGCGCGAAAATGCGATTAAAAGCCTGACCGATTACCTGCGTTTTTTAATCGAATCAGACCGCAAATCGACGCCTTTAAAATCTCTGCAAGGAAAAATCTGGCAAAAGGGTTATGAATCGGGCGAGCTGGTTTCGCCGGTTTTCGACGACGTTCCGCCCGCCTTCGAACGCTGGAAAAATCAGGGAAAAACGATTGCGATTTATTCTTCGGGCAGCGCGCTGGCGCAGAAGCTTCTTTTCAGATACACCAATCACGGCGACTTGACTCGTTTTATTTCCGCTTATTTCGATACAACCGCCGGACACAAACGCGAAGCGGAAAGCTATGCGCAAATAGCTTCCACACTGAGATTTCCACCTGTGGAAATCTTGTTTATATCTGATATTATAGAGGAGCTCGACGCGGCTCACTCCGCCGACCTGAAAGTTTTGCTTTCGATTCGCCCCGGAAATCCGCCAATTAAAAAAAATATAGTGTATGATGCGGTCGAAACCTTTCAAACCGTCTGACCATCGAGCAAATGTATGAATCGAAGTTTTGGCTCGGTTGGCTTCTCAAACGACAAATTCGGTAAAATGGAGCTGTCGCAAAAAAGTTCTAAAGAATCGGAATTTTGTATTGAGAGGTAATTATTTTAATGAATAATAATTTAGAGACGGCGACGCTCGGAGCGGGCTGCTTCTGGTGCGTCGAGGCGGTTTTCGATGATTTAAAAGGCGTCGAAGACGTCGTTTCCGGCTATTCCGGCGGGCACAAGGAAAATCCGACTTATCGCGAGGTTTGCTCGGAAACGACCGGGCACGCCGAAGTCGTGCAGATTAGATTCGACCCCGGCGTGATTTCTTTCAAAGAGATTTTGCAGGTTTTTTTCTCGGTTCACGACCCGACGACGTTAAATCGTCAGGGCAACGACATCGGCACTTCGTATCGTTCGGCGATTTTTTATCACGACGAAAATCAAAGACAAATTGCCGAGCAGGTAATTCGGGAAGTCACCGAAGAAGGCGTCTACGACGACCCGATTGTGACGCAAATCGCGGCGTTCGATAAATTTTACCCGGCGGAAGATTATCACCAGGAATATTTTGCCAACAATCCGAACCAGCCGTATTGCGCCGCCGTCGTCGCGCCGAAAGTGTCGAAATTTCGCAAAAAATATGTCGATAGATTGAAGAGGTAAATAGCCGGAAGCTGAAAGTGTAAAGCGTGAAACGGGGACTCGCCGTTTCGCGCTTTACACTTTTTCAGGTCATGTTTTTCTTTCGCTTGTAGACGTAATTTTCAAACGCGTATTTCCACGGCACGGCGATAATCGGCAGCGGAATCATCAGGAACACGCCGGTCATTTCTGCGGCTGGCGACCCTGCCAGCGCGCCGGCGCGCCATAACGGATAAGCGACGACGATGAGCCAGAGCGATTTATAAAAAATCATAAAAATCATAATCGGCAGCCATTTCAGCGGATGAAACAGCCCGAAGACAGCCAGCGTCGAGTAGGCTGCCCAGACGCAGAACGCCACTGCCCGGATGTGGTCCCACTCTCCCTGATGCGTGACGATTGACGTCCACGCATCGGTCGCGACAAAAAACGCCATCAGGAAATAGAGCAATCTCAGAAGGTATATGTTTATCGGGCGCACGCCTTCGTAACGCGCGTAGTTCGGTGTGAAAATAGTTTTGATACTGAACATGTTTTTTTTAATCGATGGTTTTATTTTTTAGGAATCTTTCGACGGAAAGCCTAACGCCGGGATTAAAAAAAATGTTCCGAAACCTTTTCCATTTATATTCGCATATCAAGTGATATTAAAATCAGTGCCGTAACATTTTAAGCGCAGTTTTCGCGCCACCGCCTGCGAAGCGCGGTTTTCCCACGCGGTGCTGTATAGCGGAATTGCGCCAGCCGCCCGGACTCGTCGCGCCCACTCCGCCGCGACATCTCCGGCATAACCTTTCCCGCGAAAATCCGGCAGCGTTTCGACACCGGCTTCGTGGGCAGCGGGCGTAATGCGCACGCTGCGACAGACCGACACGGCTCTGTTCCCCTCGATAAGCGCGATAAAAGGCTGCCAGGCGGGAAGCTCCGCGACGAAATCCTCAAAGCCTCCCTGTAAAACTTTCGCATTCTTTTCCGTGATAGCCAGAACGGATTTTGACGGCATATCGTATTCATTGAACCGATACGCGGGACCGCTTGAAATTTCCTGCACCGGCGCATCCGCTTCGAGCAGCCGGATATATGTTTCGAGATGGCGGGGCGGCACATTAAACTCAGCGCCCGACGGCGGCTCGTCCGCGCACAGCGCGTCTAATTCATCGCAAAGCTTATCCGGCAAACCGGCGCGAAATCGCCAGACGTTGCCCGCCCGCGTTCGACCCAGAAACAGGCGCGGCGCGGGAGAAAGCACGCCGCCCGGCTCATTCACGAACAAAAGCCGCGACCCGGCGTCGCAGGTAAACAACGCGGAGACGTGAAGGTTCATCAGCTCCAAATCAGTGAGCATATATTTTCTTCTGCCGGTTTTTAAACAGATGTCTATCTCACAAAAAACAAATCCCGAATTTGCGGGCGCAGGTTGATAGAAGGCGGACGCCGCGCAAAGCTTTTTAAGATGCCCGGCTCAACTGCTTTTCAATCGCATCGCACGCGACACGAACGCCGTTTTCGGCTTGCACGCGTCGTCCCAGCTCCGCCGCTGTCTTTTCATAACTCGGATTATCAAAAAGCTGCTTTAATCGCGCCGCTACGCGGTCAGTCTTATATCGCTTTCGCATAATCGTGTGTCCCGCGCCCAGACGCTCAATCCGCGCGCCGTTGTCGTATTGGTCGCTACCGCAAGGCATCACGAGCATAGGCTTTCCGGCGCGCAAAGCCTGCGCGGTCGTCCCGACGCCGCCCTGATGAACGATGGCCGACGCGCGCGGAAAGATTTTCGCGTAGGGGGCGTAATTGACGGCAATGACGCTATCGGGCAGGGGTTCGGGCGGCTGATTGAGGGGGTCGCCGCCGACTAAAAGCACCGCTCTTTTTCTGAGTTTCATCGCGGCG